>DATKDD010000119.1:0-16788 GCA_035512875.1 Gemmatimonadaceae bacterium
GGCCAGGCCGTTGATGAGCGCGACGCTCGCCTCCTTGCGCACCACCCTCGGCCACTGCCCGATTCGGATCTCGCGCATGGCCAACCCGCGCATCGTCACCGCCAGCGCTTGCGCGCCTGTATTTCCCGACTGTCCCGCAACGACGGGGAGGAGCACCGCCAGAGCGGTAAAGCGGGCGATCGTTCCCTCGAACAATCCTACCACCGACGCAGCCAGAAAGGCGGTCGCCAGATTGATCTCGAGCCACGGCAGCCGCTTTTTGACCGCGAACGAGACGGGCGAGAGTGCGCGCTCCTGACGGCTCGCTCCAACCATCGCCTGCATGTCGCCGGCGACGTTTTCCTGTGCAGTGGTGGCAAGCGTGTCGGATCGGATCACTCCCAGCAGACGGCCCTCGAAATCCACCACCGGCAGACTGGCGAGTCGCCCCTTGGTGAATCGCTCCACCACCTCGTCATGTGGATCCGTCGCCTGAACCGCGACCGCAGGTTGCGCCAGCGTCTCGAGCAGCAAATTCCCTTCCGCCACGGCGAGCGTCTGCAGCGGCACGCGTCCCGTTAGGAAGCGCTCCTCATTGGTGAGAAACACGTCGGACACGCGGCGCTCGCGAACGGCACGGAGGCGTACCAGCGCCTTCTGCACCGTCGTCCCCGGCTTGAATCCAATTGCGCGTGGATCCATGAGACGTCCCGCGGTTTCCGGCGGATACTCCGCCATCAACCGCAACTCGCGCGCAAGCCCGGCATCGAGCCCGTCGAGCAGTGCCTTGCGCGGGTCCTCGTCCATTTCACCCAGAACTGCCAGCGCACGCGACGGATCCATGGCGGCCACTACCTCTCGCGACTGCTCCGCCGGAAGCGCCAAGAGCACCTCCGCGGCAACGAGCGCATCGAGACGTTCCAGCAGCGGAGCCGCATAGCGAACTGGCTCGGTTCGCAGGAGCCGGGCCACCTCATCGACCCGCATGTCGTCGAGAAGGCGGGTCGCTTCGGTTGGGAACTCGCGAAGGTACTTGCGGGCCAACGTAGCGAATCCGGACGTCGCCTCTTCACGCATCGGCAACCTCGTCGTCGTCGCGGCCTGAGCCAACGTTCTCGGCGGAAAGGCCGAGGGCGGAGGATGCGGTCGCGGCGACGCCGGCAACGAGGCCCGTCGTGCCAAGTTGAAAGAGCTCGCCCAGCGCGCGCGCAGTCAGCATCGCGGCATCAGGCCCGCTATCCGCCGCTTCACGTTCGAGCCGCCGAAGCGTCTGGTAGCGAATGGCTCCGAGCAGACGATCTTCCTCATCGACTACCGGCATGGCGTGATAGCGTTGCCAGCCGCTATGCTCCCGCACGAGCGCTACCGGCATCCACGCCGACAGGCGATTCACGTCGCGGTGCATGAACACGCTTACCGGATCACGCGGCCGAGCCAGCATCAGTTCGGGGATGTCGAGCACGCCGACGAGCCGATGCTCGCGATCGACGACGTAGAGGTAGTAGAGCAAGTCGCGCGCGGCGCGGCGTATACGCTCGCGCGCGTCCGCCACGAGTACGTCGTCGGCAAGCTGGAAGATCGTCGGGTCCATCACCGACCCAGCCGTTCCCGGCGGATATCGAAGCACGCGCTCCAGCGCCTCGCGCGCCGGCGCTGGTAGCACGGCGAGCACGCCATCGTGCCGCTCGGGCTCGACGGCTCGCACGATGGCGGCCGCATCGTCGATCGGCATCACCGTCAGGATCGCGGCCACATCCTCGGAGTCGAGGTGCACGAGGCAGCCCGCCGCGAAAGGGGGCGTCATCTCGCGCATCACGGTCGCGGCCGATTCCGCCGACACGGCGCCAAGAACGGCGGCGGCCTGCGCCGGCGCCATCCGCTCGAGCGTCATCGCGCCCCGAGCCGGATGCGAAACCAGGAATGCGCGAGCCAGCCGATCCTCCGCGATCATGAGGCCCCTCCCTTGACGACGAGCGTCGAGGGGAGCTCGCTGAACTGCTTGGCTGGCACGATCACGCGCCCGTCGGCTACCTGCAGGATCACCGCGGTAGACGTTAGGTCGGTGATGACCCCTTCCACTCCGCCTATCCGCACCGTCTGGCCTACATCGAATGTCTGCCGCAGGTAGTGTGAGCCGATGATGTTGCTCATTGCCGTGCGCGCGCCCAGACCAAACGCGAGAGCGAAGCCGCCGAGCAGCGCCGCAAGCGCGACGGAGAAAATGGCGGTCAGCAGCGTTATGTCCACGCCCAGCTCGGCGGCGGCGATGAGCGCGGCGGCGATGACGATCGCCATGCGCACGACGTGCCCGATCGTGGGTCCGATCGCAGCACCGGAGCTTGCCGCCGCGGCGGTCACCGCGCCTCGTGCCAGGTTGCCGAGCACGAGTCCGACGACCATGATGAGCACCGCGGCCAGTACGCGCGGAATGAACGTCGACAGGCTGAACACCGCGGAGTTCAGCAGCGGCAACCCGAGCGCGTTGGTGGCGGTCGCGATGAAGAAGACGAGGACCGCCCAGAACACGATCGTACCGACTACGTCGGAGACGCGTCGCTCTCGGGCAATGCCGGCGAAGGTGGTGTTGAAGTCCCGGCCGGGGAGCGCGCGCTCGATTGCGCGGACGGTTCGCACGGCGAGCGCGCGCAGCAGCATTGCCAGCAATACGCCGACGACTATCAGAACGAAGGCGGCGATCAGGCGCGACTGGTTCGCAGCGAACCACTGGCCAACATTCGACACTGAGCTCTGGACATTCGTGGTGAGCCCGGTTTGCATCAGCATCTCCATGCGTGATCGGCGGTAGGGTGGAGGGCGCGGGGACCACCCATCATGCAGGAGCGTGTCGCCGGGCGCCAGGTTGCTCCGGGATCGTCGCGGCGACATGCGGAGCTGTCGTCATCCCGGAGCTCGGCGACGCCAAAGCGCGTGCTTCACTTCTTCAAGGAGAGCGACCCCGAATGCTCGATGGCCTCGGTCCTTCGCCCGAAACTCGTTTTCCTCTCCCCGATATCCGGCGGCTTGGTTTTCTCAAGCACTTCATCACCCGGCCCACCGTCGTCGTCGGCGACTACACGTACTACGACGATCCGCGTGGTCCGGAGCACTTCGAGGAACACGTCCTGTATCACTTCGACTTCATCGGGGATCGCCTGATCATCGGCCGATATTGTTCGATCGCAGCCGAGACGACGTTCATCATGAATGGTGGCAACCACGCAACGACGTGGCTGACGACGTATCCGTTCCCGATCTTCGGCAACGGATGGGAGGCGGCCGACCCCATTACATGGCCTAACCGCGGTGATACGCGGGTCGGAAACGATGTCCGGCTCGGCTATCGGACCACGATCATGCCTGGCGTGACGATCGGCGACGGTGCGATCGTGGCGAGCGCCGCCGTCGTGACGCGAAACGTGGCACCCTATGCGATCGTGGGAGGCAATCCGGCCGCCGTCATTCGCTCGCGGTTCGACCCCGCTACCATCGAGCGCATGCTGGCAATCGCCTGGTGGGACTGGGACGCGGAAAAGGTCACCCGCAACGTCAGAGTTATCTGTTCCGGCGATGTCCGCGCGCTCGAGCGCGCTAACTGATACGGGGCGCCGCAGGTGATCGTGCACCTGATCGACGGCACTTACGAGCTCTTTCGTCACTTCTACGGGCTGCGGCGTGCCAAAAAACCCGACCCGCCGTTAGGTGCGGTGGCCGGAGTGCTTCATACCGTCGCCCAGATGCTCGAAGGCGGCGCGACGCACCTTGGCGTGGCGACCGATCACGTAATCGAGTCGTTTCGCAACGACCTGTGGCCCGGATACAAGACGGGGGACGGTATCGAGCCGGCACTCCGGGCGCAGTTTCAGCCGCTGGAGGAGGTGCTCGCCGCAATCGGCGTGGTCGTGTGGCCGATGATCGAGTTGGAGGCCGACGATGCGCTAGCCTCCGCCGCCCACCTCGCCGCGCAGGACAGCCGGGTCGAGAAAATTTCCATCTGGACACCGGACAAGGATCTGGCGCAGTGCGTCGTCGGTGACCGTGTCGTACAGGTGGATCGAAGGAGTGGCCAGATTCGCAATGCGGATGCCGTGTTCGCCAAGTTCGGCGTTGCGCCGCCCTTCATCCCGGACTATCTCGCCCTGGTGGGTGACTCCGCTGACGGATATCCCGGGATCCCGGGGGTGGGAGCCAAGTCAGCGGCCCGGCTCATCAATCGTTGGGGACGTATCGAGGACTTTCCTCCCGAAGTCCTGGGAAACGACCGCGAGTTCGCGCTGCTCTTCCAGAACCTTGCCACGTTGCGAACCGATGCCCCACTGTACGCGGATGTCCAGGAGCTGCAATGGCGCGGCACCACACCCGCGTTCGCGTCAATGGCCGAACGCATCGGGGATACGCGTCTGATCGCGCGCGTGCTCGAACTGGAAAAGGCGCTTTGAAATCGCACACCGACCGCGGGATCGCGTGTCGCCCGCTCCCTCCTGGAGCGCGCGATCGCTCTCCGACTGACCAGCCATGAAAACCTCTCCGTTACCTCTGCACGCCGTGATTGCGCTGGCCATCGCGATGCAGCTTGCGGATCTGGTGCCGTCGTTGCACGCGCAACGCCAGCCGCTTTCGGCGGCGGACTCTGCGCTCGTCGGCCGGATTCTGCTTGCCGAAGACCAACGAGACCTTACGAGCGAGACTTTCGCACTCGGCGCGCGACACACCGACGCGCGGATTCGAATGCTCTCGATTCGCGCGTCAGGCCGGGCGAGCGATTCCGCTTTTGCCGCACGAGATTCGCTACCGCCGTTGCCATCCCCGCCGGTATGGCCGGAGCCGGCGTGGCGCCTCCGCTACCGCGCACTCAACCAGGGACGCGACGACTGTTCCCTGCTTCGCGCGGCGCTTGCCGACAGCGCGTGGACGGTACGTTTGCGTGCGGCAGGCCTCGCGCCACCCGCATGCGCCGCCGATCACGTGATGATGGCGACCCTCAGGGGATGGGCGGACTCCCTTCCCCCGGACGTTACGCGCCGGCGATCCGGGTCCGTTTCATGGCATGCCGCCGCGCACGGATTGCTGGCGCTCAGCCGGCTCCAGCCGGCTGAGGCGCGTTCGCGTCTGGAAAGATTCGCCGCGCACAGTGATCGGCACCTGCGCCTGTACGCGGCCCGGGCCGCCGCCAATCTCGCCGACTCGGCGACGCTCCGGCGCCTTGCAAACGATCCGGACCCTAACGTGCGTGAGTCGTCCATTGCGTCGCTTTCCGCGCTCACCGGGCACACCGACGATCTGCTCTTCATTGAAGCTCTCCAGGCGGGCGCGCCACAGGTGGTGCGCGCGGCTGCGCTGGCGCTCGCCGGCTCGCCACGCGCCGAGGCACGCCGGGCGGCCGACGCCGCGTTCCAGCGGTGGGTCGAGCGAGGCAACGAGTCGGAGCGGGATGTACGGATCGCGCTACTCGCCGCCGCCGGTCGGCCGGCGAGCGACGACCGTGCACCTCCGGCGATCCACCGGCTTCCACCCAACGCCGTCGCCATGGCGCTCGGAACAGACGTCAGGCTCCGGGTGGCGATGGCGGAATCGAGCGGCGGGGGAAGCTTTGACGTGCGCCTGCGAGGGGACGTAGCGCCGATGACGGCCGCGCGCATCCTCGAGCTGGCGCGGACGGGTTATTACGATGGCCTGACGTGGCACCGGGTGGAACACGACTTCGTGGTCCAGGGCGGAAGTCGAGGTCATAACGAGTACGTTGGGCTGGATGGATATTTTCGCGATGAGCTCGGGACCGTGCCACACCTTCGCGGCACCGTGGGCATGAGCACTCGCGGGCACGATACCGGAGACGCGCAGTGGTTCATCAACCTGAAGGACAACCTGCGTCTGGGTCGCGACTACACCGTGTTTGCCGAAGTAGTTGAGGGAATCGATGTAGTGGACGCGATTCTCGAGGGCGACATCATCGAGACCATAACGCCAATCCGGGATATCCGCGACTGATCCGAACGCTTGCCTCATGCCGGTCTGCGCGGGGCACGTCGGCAAGGCCCTCCCCTCCGGCCGCGGCGAGTACACTCCGTTCGGGATTGGAGATGCGGTCCGGTGCTGGCCACGGCTGGATTCGGAGCCCCCGCCGGAAACCGGCGTGCGTGACAGGGATTATCTTGACCGGGACGAGATTCGGATTTCGTCCGATACGAACGAGATGGTTGGCCCACGGACCGGCCCCGTCGCGCTATCACCTCTTCGCCGCGCTTTGCAGAACACCTTCGCGTATACGCACCCCTGATGTCTCATGGCGCGCCCGATCGAGCGATCGTCCTGAACGGACTCGGTAAACGCTTCGGCAGCCGGTGGGTGCTGCGAGGAGTGACTCTCGAGGTCGAGTGCGGCGAAGCGGTGGGGCTGCTGGGAGCAAACGGCAGCGGCAAGAGCACTGTGCTGCGCGTTCTCGCGACGCTCCTCAAGCCGAACGCGGGCTCGGGTTTGGTAAACGGCTCCGACGTCGTCCGTGCCGCGAGCGCCGTGCGCGGAGAGGTCGGATTCCTGGCACACACGCCCGGGCTGTACGACGACCTGACCGCAAGAGAAAACCTGCGCTTTGCCGCGGACATGATGGGTTTGCCATATGCCGGGGTGGAGGCCACGCTCGATCGCGCCGGCCTGGCGCACGTCGCGAACGACCGGGTGCGGGGGTTTTCCGCCGGGATGCAACGCAGGCTTGGGATCGCCCGGCTCATTTTGCGTAGCCCACGGGTGCTGTTACTCGATGAGCCGTACAGCAACCTCGATTCGGAGGGCGTCGACCTCATGAACTCGATCGTCGGTGACATCGTGCGATCAGGAGGAGCGGCGCTCGTCGCGCTGCACGAACTGGCGCCCGCAAGAGCGATTCTCAATCGCACGCTCACGCTGGTCGAAGGTCGTGTCGCGACGGCCGGCTCCGGGCAGGCGGAACGCGAGATCGCGGCGCAGGTTCCGGCGACCCGCTGATGGCTTGGAGGGATGATTGGCGGCGCGTACGCGCAATAGCGCGCAAGGATCTCACGACCGAGCTCCGGGCAAAGGTGGGGTTCAACAGCATGGCGTCGCTCGGGGTGACGATCCTCATTCTCATAGGGCTGGCACTTGGCCCGGACTCACAGGCTCTACGCAACGCCGCTGTCGGGGCTGTGTGGCTCGCCATACTGTTCTCCGGGGTACTAGCGTTCAGCCGATCGTTTCAGGTGGAGCTGGAGACCGGCGCGCTCGAGTCGCTGCTGCAATATCCCGGTCCCCGGTGGACGCTGCTTGCGGGAAAGCTGCTCGGCAATCTGATTTTCATGACCGCGATGATCGGGATACTGGTCGTCGTGGGGATAGTATTGTTCGGGGTTACGATTCCCGCGGACTGGCCTTCGTTGCTTGGCGTGCTCATGTTGGGCAACGTGGGGCTGGTCCTGATGGGAACCTTCTATGCATCGATGGCGAGCCGGAGCCGCGCAAGGGAAGTGCTGCTTCCGCTGCTGCTATTTCCCATGCTCGTGCCGGTTCTGCTCGCGGCGACGGCAGCGTCCAAGGCGCTGCTCGGCGCGGACTTGATGCACGAGTCGGGCGCTTGGATTCGGCTACTCGCCGCCTACGACCTCGTTTTTCTGATCGCAACGTTCCTTGCCTTCGAGCATGTCATTGAAGCCTGACGCTCAAACTCTGCAATGGTCGGCCCCATCGGACGACTCCCGGCCACGGGACATCCGGCGTACGGGCCGCTGGCTCGGTATCGCCGGATTTGCCGCCGTGATTGCCGCACAGGCCTATGCCATCATGACATCGCCGGCCGAACGCGACATGGGGCATCTACAAAAGATCATGTACGTGCACGTTCCGGCGGCCTGGATGACCTTTCTGGCGTTCTTCGTGGTGCTGGTGTTCAGTGTGCGCTACCTGTGGCGGCGCAACGAGAACGACGATCTGCTCGCCGCTTCGGCGGCCGAGGTCGGGGCGGTGTTCAACGGCCTGACGCTTCTGCTAGGGATGATCTGGGGGCGGCCGGCCTGGGGCGTGTGGTGGGTGTGGGATGCGCGCCTGACGTCGACGCTCGTCCTGTTCCTGATTTTCGTCGGGTACCTCGCTCTGCGTGCCCTGGTCGATGACGCGGACCAGAGAGCGCGCTGGAGCGCGGCGGTCGGTGCTATCGGTGCCATCAACGTGCCGATCGTCTATATGTCGGTGACATGGTGGCGAACGCTTCACCAACCGCCGTCGAGCGCGGCTACACTGGATCCGGCGTACACGATGGGCCTGCGGCTGAATGCGATTGCGTTGCTGGTGTTGATGATCTACTTCATTGCCAAGCGGTACGAGATCGCTCGCCTGGAGCGGTCGGTCGAGCACATGGCCCAGGCGGCCGCGATGAGAGGCGCATAATAGGTGATCGAATCGAATCCGACATTCATTGTTGCGGCATATGCCGTGACCTGGAGCGTCCTTCTCGGGTACTTGCTGGTTATCGCGCGCAGGGACAGGCGGGTCCGCTCCGAGTACGAGGGCATGGTGCACCAGAATAGCGTGGAGAAGAGGCAATGAATCGAAAATGGGTATTGGGTGGTGCCGCCGTGATCCTCGGTGTCTTTGGCTGGCTAACGTTCGGGGGTCTCGAGAAGAACGTCGTGTTCTTTCTCACGCCGCAGGAACTGCTGGCGAAGGGCGACGCCGGGGTGGGAGTGCCGGTCCGCCTTGGCGGCCAGGTGAAACCGGGCTCGATGACCTGGGATGCGAAGACGCTCGATCTCCGCTTCACCGTCACCGACGGCGCCCGCGACGTGCAGGTGCACTCGACTGGCGCACCGCCGCAGATGTTCCGCGACGGTATGGGGGTCATCGTCGAAGGCCGTTACGGCAGCGGCGGCGTGTTCCAGGCCACGAGCCTGATGGTCAAGCACTCCAACGAGTACCGCGCGCCCGAGCCTGGTGAGGAGGCGCATGAGAAGTACAAGACTCTGATCGAGCAGTCGGCGCCGTGATCGGTCTCATCGCGCACAATGCCCTGCTCATTTCGGTGGCGGTGATCGCGTTCGGAGCCATCGTCGCCCCGTTCGCGATTCGCTCCGGCCGGCGCGAGTGGCTGCAACTGACGTACGGGGCGGTGTATACCAATTTCGTGCTCGTCAGCCTTGCGACGGCGCTGATGATCGTAGCGCTCGTCACGCACGATTTCTCCGTGTCGTACGTGGCCGCCGTAGGTAGTCGCTCGACCCCGCTGCTTTTCACGGTCATTTCTCTGTGGGGCGCACTGGAAGGCTCGATTCTCTTCTGGGCCTGGGTGCTTGCGCTGTACGCGGCAGCGGTCGTGTGGTTTCATCGCGACCGTCCGGGGAACCTGGTGCCTTACGCGGCAATGACGATGCTCGCCGTCGCCGGGTTCTTCGCGCTGCTCCTCGCGGGTCCGGCAGATCCCTTCGTGCCGGTGTGGCCGGTACCGGCCGACGGACCGGGACCGAACACGCTCCTGCAAAACCACGTGCTGATGGCGGTGCACCCGCCGCTGCTCTACCTGGGATACGTGGGGATGACGGTGCCGTTCGCGTTTGCCATTGGTGCGATCCTGTCCAACGAAGCGTCATCGAACGACTGGGCGATTCTCTCGCGTCGCTGGATGCTCGCGTCGTGGGCGTTTCTCGGGGCCGCGATCATCGCCGGCATGTGGTGGTCGTACGAGGTACTCGGATGGGGCGGATACTGGGCGTGGGATCCGGTTGAGAACGCATCGTTTCTTCCATGGCTCACCGCGACCGCCTATCTGCACTCGGTGATGGTGCAGGAACGGCGGAACATGCTCCGGCTGTGGACGCTGAATCTGTGCGTGGCGACGTTCGTTCTGACCATCCTCGGTACGTTCCTCACGCGGTCCGGAATCCTGTCATCGGTACACGCGTTCACTACCGGTACGATCGGCTACTACTTCCTCGCGTTCATCGCGGTCGTGCTCGTGGCTACGCTGGTGCTGGTTGCCGGTAACTCCGAGCGCATTCGGGCGACGGGAAACCTCGGCGGGGTGGCGTCCCGGGAAACGGTGTTCCTGCTGAACAATCTCTTTCTCACCGCCGTAATGTTGACGGTGCTCGTCGGCACGCTCTATCCGCTCGTCGCCGAAGCGATTCGAGGCGTGAAGGTCAGCGTCGGTGAACCGTTTTTCAATCGAATGGCCGTCCCGGCGATGGTGGCGCTGATCTTCCTCATGGGGGTGGGGCCTTCGCTGCCATGGGGGAGCACGACGGTGGCCGAGGCGCGGAGGCGAATGATTGCGCCGGCGATCGGTGCCGCAATCCTCGGAGCAATTGGCGTACTGGCCGGCGCGCGCGGGATGTACGCGATCCTTGCGTTCGCGTTCGTCGGCTACGCGGTGGTTGGCAATCTGCGGGAGTACTGGATAGGCATGCGCGCCCGGCACAATGCGCATGGCGAAGGTTGGGGCACCGCACTGCTGCGGCTCATCCGTGGCAACCGCCGGCGCTACGGCGGCTACGTGGCGCACATCGGGGTATTGTTCGTCGCGTTGGGCATCACGGCGTCGTCGATCTTCCGCAGCGAGCGTGAAGCAACGCTCCTGCCTGGCGAGACGCTGACCGTCGCCGAGCATACGGTGCGGCTGAAGAGCGTGTGGGGCCGCGAGGAACCGCAGCGGTCGGTCATCGGCGCAACGCTCGATGTGCTCGGCAAGGATGGCGAGGTAATCGGAACCGTCGAGCCGCGAATGAACTACTATCACGTGTCGGATCAGCCGGTGCCGACGCCTGATGTGCGCAGCAGCCTGCGTGGCGACCTGTACGTGAATCTTTCGGCGTTCGAACCTAACGGTGCCCACGCGACTGTGAAGGTGATCGTCGAGCCGCTCGTGCCGTGGATCTGGTTTGGCGGGCTGGTCATGGTTGTCGGGGCGGTGATAGGCATGTTCCATCGCGGGCGGCGCACCAGGGTCCCGCCCGCACCCGTGGCAAGCGCACCGTTGCCCGAGCCACGCGTCATGGAGACCGTGCCGTGAACTGGAAGCGCGCCACGATCGCGGTTCTCGCGTCGGTGCCGTTGATCGCGCTCTTCGCGTACGGGTTCACCCGCGACCCGGGCGAGATCCCATCGCCGCTTCCCGGACGAGAGGCCCCGCACTTCGCCCTGGAGGTTTTCGCGCCTGGCGAGGCACCGCTGGCGCGGCGGGTGGGTGACACGATCAGCCTCCGCGAGCTCACCGGCAAGGTCACGGTCGTGAATTTCTGGGCGTCCTGGTGTCTTGCCTGCCGCGATGAGCACTCGGCGCTCAGCGAGACCGCCCGGCAGTACGCCGGCAGCCCGACCCAGTTCATCGGCGTGCTTTACAACGACCGTCCTTCGTTAGGTGCCAACTGGATCGCCGGAATGGGTGGACAGAGCTATCCGTCGGTGCTGGACGAGCGGTCCCGCACGGCCATCGACTACGGATTGTATGGCGTGCCCGAGACGTTCATCATCGACCCCTCCGGGCGCATCGCCTACAAGCACATCGGCCCCATAACGTCGAGCGTGTTGCGCAGCTGGATCGATTCGCTGCTGCCCGGTGCAGCCACCGATACGGCGTCGGTGCTGGAAACCCGGTGAGCCGGCGCGCGCGGGTCACCGCGGCCTTCCTGGCCGTACTGTGCCTCGCCGGGCCGGCACTCGCGCAGGACGCGGGTGCGCCCGCGCGTCCAGCCTTCTCCGAAGAAGATCCCGCGCTCGAGGCCCGCACTTCTGCGCTGGCCTCGACTCTTCGGTGTCCCGTATGCCAGGGCGAATCCATTCAGGATTCGCCGTCCGAGCTCGCGCAGAACATGCGTGCCGTCGTGCGCGACCAGCTACGGGCCGGCAAGACGCCTGACGAGGTGAAAGCATATTTCGTCTCGAAGTACGGCGAGTGGATCCTGCTCGAGCCCGAGATGAAGGGGCTCAACGTGCTGCTCTACCTGTTTCCGGTGCTTCTGGTGATCGGCGGTCTGACTTTCGTCGCTTTTCTGGTCAGGCGCTGGACCACTCCGCAGCCGGACATCCGGTAGCAGACCAGCACACCGCCGCCACCGTTTCTCTTTCCGTCCATCACGCCAAGCCATGCCCTCACGCACCCCGGCGGCGACGTCTCCACGATTCTGCAGCAACTGCGGAATGCAGCTCAATGCGGGCGCGAAATATTGTCACATGTGCGGATCGCCGCTGCACGGGCCGGGCGTCCGCACCGCGGCCCCGACGGCGCCAGCACCGGTGGCAGGGCAGTCCAATGCCCTGCGGTGGGGCGTGCCGGCGCTGGCGTTCCTCGTGCTCGTCATCCTCACCGCAATGCAGTTCAGCTCGCCTGGCGATCAGTCGGGTGCCGAGGGTGCGATGCCGCTCGGGACAGGAGCGATGCGCGCACCGGATATTTCGTCGATGTCCCCGCGGGAGCGCGCCGATCGCTTGTTCAATCGCGTCATGCTCGTTTCGAGCGAGGGGAAGGCGGACAGTGTCGCGTTCTTCGCGCCGATGGCCGTAAGCGCGATAGAGGCGCTCGCCCCGCTCGACGCGCACTTGCGTTACGATCTTGGCCTCGTTGCACTGGTGATGGGTGATGCCACACGCGCCAGGACGGAAGCCGAGGCTATCCTGAGCGGGCATCCGACCCATCTGCTAGGTCTGCTCCTGGCCGCGCGAGCGGCCAACGCACGAGGCGATGCGGCGGCAGAGACCGAGCTCCGGCAAAGGCTGGTCGCCGCGGCGCCCGCCGAGCGCGCGCGGGCGCTTCCGGAATACGCAGACCACGACGCGGACATTCGGGCCGCCATCGGCGTAGCGCCCTTACAGTGACCGGCGAGGGCAAGCCTCGAGCGTGCGAGCGCGGTCGAGGCACCGCCCGTGCGACCAGAGCCATTCGAACTGACCGTTGCGTCGCAGGTCGAGCACCGCCGCTCGGCTCGGCATCCGGGTCGAGCCAAAGTACCGCGACTCTACTCCCGTAGGGGAATTCCCTACTTTCGATTTTTCCGAACCGTTCGTAAGTATTACGCAGGAATTTCTCCGTAAGAGTGCGTACGTAGTGGCCTAACCTGCGGGAATCAACAGGGTCATGCGCTTCACTCCCGTCTCTCCACTTGCGCCCGAGATCCCTCGGGAAGCGCGCGAAGATTGGCCGACTTCGGCTAGCTCGCGGCGTCTGTGCGATTCATCGCGCCCGGCCATGCGATTCACCCGGGTGACCGTGGTAGCGCTGGCTGCTGCCATGTCTCTTGCGGCATGCTCGGATGACCGGATCGTCTACCGCGACCGGGGCCCGTTCAATCCCCCGCCCGCCGCGGCGCTCGGCTTTCTGGGCTACTACGACGCAGACGCCAAGCAGACGACGTGTGGCAACTGCCACGTCGACTACCAGGCCAGCTGGTCAACGACCGCGCACTCCGACGCATACGCGACGCTTGCCGCGAGCGGCCACGCACGGGACACGTGCTATGGCTGCCATACCGTGAACGGGCGAGGGAACGTCGCGAGCGGCACCGCGGCCGGACATGATGCGGTCGAGGACGAGGTGTACTTCGATGTGCAGTGCGAGAGCTGTCACGGTCCCGGGCTGGAGCACGTCGAGGGAGTCGGCCAGGGCTCGTTGGTTAGGCCGCTCGCAAAATTGAGCATGTCAGGCACCGGCACCTGCGGGGACTGTCACTCTGGAACGCATCACCCGTTCGTCGATGAATGGGAGCAGTCGGGACACGCAAAGCTCCGCTCAGGTGGGTCGTGCGTTGGCTGTCACGAGGGCCGCGGAGCACTGGCGCGTTGGGGCGTGGAGGCGAATTTCGTCGAGAAGGCAACGGCGACCGACTTTCAGCCCATCACCTGCGCTGTATGCCACGATCCGCATGGCTCGGAAAATCCGTCCCAGCTGCGTTTTCCGGTGACTTCGATGGACCCGGAGCAGAACCTGTGCATCAAGTGTCATCTCCGGGTCGCCGAACCCACCACCTCGAGAAGCTCCCCGCACGCACCCCAGGGAGCGGTGCTGCTAGGCTTCGGCGGCTGGCGGCCGCCCGGCTTCGCGTACGACACGGCGCGCATCTACGGATCACACGCGACGACGAGGAACCCCAAACTCTGCGCCGGCTGTCACATCGCCAAATTCACCGTAACCGATGACTTGACCGGAGACTTTACCTTTCAGGCGACCGGCCACCTGATGCGGCCGATTCCCTGCCTCGACGCCACCGGCAAGCCGACGCCTGACGAGAGTTGCGCATACACGACGGCTGCGCGGTCGTGGCAGACCTGCACCGAGGCCGGCTGTCACGCGAGCGACACAGTTGCCGTCTCTGCCTTCAACACGGTTCGCGCGCGGATGAGGTTCTATACCGACCAGCTGTGGCAGGATCTGGATGCCGACGGTGCGATCTCCCCGGCACCCGCTGACGCCGGTATCCTCGCCGACCTCAAGGTCACGCATCCCGGCGAATGGAGCAACGCGGACTTCGTCGTCACGCCTGCCGAGGGTGCGGAGTTCAATACGAGGCTTTGCGGAGAGTACGGGCAGTCGACGTCCGACAACTCGAAGGGAATTCACAATCCATTCCTCTGCGAGTCCCTGCTCATCGCGACCATCAACTACCTGACGATTCATTACGGACTGACTGCTTCATCTGTCGGGCCCCTCCACCCGCTAGGAAGTCCAAACAGCGGAGAGTTCACCGGTTCCATGCACATTTCACGAACACCGCCTGGCAGGTGAACGGACCACTCCGTAGACCGTGATCGGGGCACCGCTCGGTGTGCTCGCCCAGGTCGTGGACTCGGCCGCGGTTCAGCAGGCGCACGTCGGGCCAACGGATTCGGTTGCCGTCGAGTCACCGCTACCGGGCGGCGTAGCGCAGGTAGTTCGCTTCCTGCTGAACAACGTCCCGCAGTGGGTGCAGATCGGCGGGGTCGTGCTCGCGGTGATCGTGGGAATAGCCGTTGTCGTAGTGCTCATCCGGCGACGGCGGGCGATTCGCGGTTGGGTGACGACGCGCACGACCGGAGTACAGGTGGCGCTCGCCGCGGCAGCCGTCGTTCTCCTCCTCGCTGCCGGCGGCATGGGTGCCGCCACCTGGAACTACACGCAGCATTCCAACGAATTCTGCGTTGGGTGTCACGTCATGAATCCCGCGTTTCAGGAGTTCGGCACCGACGAGAACGAGCACTCCAAGCTGTCCTGTCACGACTGTCATCAACAACCGCTCTCCGCCAGCGCACGTCAGCTCTACCTGTGGGTCGCCGAGCGTCCCGAAGACATCGGGGAGCACGCGAAAGTTCCCAATGAGATCTGCGCGACCTGCCACATAACGGCGGATACCGCAACCTGGCAGCGAATAGCGTCAACCGCTGGCCACCGCGTACACCTCGAGTCGGACTCGAGCTCGCTCGACGATCTTCAGTGCGTCACCTGTCACGGCGTCGAGGTGCATCGTTTCAAGCCGGTGGCCGAGACGTGCGGCCAGAGCGGCTGTCACGAGTCCAGCGAAACGGATATCGTGCTCGGGAAGATGGCTGACCAGACAGTCCGCCACTGCGCGAGCTGCCACGAATTCACCGCCGATGTTCCCGCGCTCGCCACTCGCGACTCGGCGCGGGGCACGCTGGTCCCTGGCGAGTCTCAGTGCATGGGATGTCACGAGATGCAGCGGGTGCTCTCGGACTTCGATCCACGGCTGGATCCTCACGGTGGAAAGTGCGGTACGTGCCACAACCCGCACGAGCAGGAGACACCCGCGGCCGCTGCCAACACCTGCGCGACGGCGGGATGTCACTCGAACTGGCGCGACGAGCCGTTTCACGTGGGCGCGGCTCACCGCAGTGTGGGTGAGCAGTGCCTCACTTGTCACGAGCCGCACAGCGCCAAGGTCGACGCCAGCGAATGCGCGGGATGCCACACGACGGTACGGAATCGCGGCAGGTTGCGGCCGCCATTGCCGTTCGACACGACGAGTGCATTGCAGCGAGTCGGCTCGACGATGGCACCGATGCCGCGCGTCGTGAGGCATCCATCCTTCGATAGGTATTCGTCAATGGGCGGCCCTTCCCCCGGTGACGCTCCACATATGGAGTCCAGCGGCGAAATGGTGACCGTGCAGGGGACCGGCCCATGGCCCCACGGGAGTAATGCCGGCGTTCACGTCCCGCGATCGCCGCCTGTCCAGGCCGACACTTTCTCTCAC
This sequence comes from Gemmatimonadaceae bacterium, assembly GCA_035512875.1. GTDB lineage: Bacteria > Gemmatimonadota > Gemmatimonadetes > Gemmatimonadales > Gemmatimonadaceae > JALZIF01. The sequence goes on from DATKDD010000119.1 coordinate 16,155, forward strand.
GCGAGGCACGCGAAACTTGCGTGCCTCGTATGTCATGTGACAGCCGCTGGCGAGGGCCGGCTCACCTTCTTGCCACCGCGCGGGTGCGCGATCTGCCATCACCAGGCCCCGGCGACGAGCCGCTGTGAATCGTGCCATCGCACGGAGCAGTTCGGCATTCCGCGGGCGGCAGACCTAACGGTGGCAGTCCCGGGGCACCCCCCCCGGACGCGATCGGCCGAGTTTCTCCACGACGAACATTCGACGATGACCTGCGTGGAGTGCCACACGACTCCCGTCACCCTCGCTCCGGCTCCGGCCAATGCCCAGTGCCAGGATTGCCATAGCGAGCACCACGCAGTGGACCGCAGCTGCTCGTCGTGCCACACGATGGCCGATCCCAAAGTCGGACATACTACCCTCGAGACGGCGCACCAGCGCTGCGATGCCTGTCACACCGCGGCCACCGTTGCACAGTTGACTCCGACCCGGAGCTTCTGCGCCACATGCCACGCCGGTCAGGCGAGGGATCATTACGACCAGCGGGAGTGCACGGTGTGCCACCTGCTCGCCGAGCCGGCCGCCTATCGGGAAAAGCTCACGACGGCCCCGCCAGGATGACGCGGCTCCGTTTGCTCGTTGCGGTAGCATTCTT
>DATKDD010000120.1:0-6065 GCA_035512875.1 Gemmatimonadaceae bacterium
AAGGCGGTCAGCGCATCGAGCACGAGTATCGCAACCGATGCAAGGACTACGGCGCGCGCCGTGGAGCGTCCCACCCCCTCCGCGCCCGCTTCGGCCACATACCCTTCGTAGGAGCACACGAACGCGATCGCGGCGCCGAACAGCGTTGCCTTGATCAGGCTGTACACCACCTGGAAGTTGTCGAAGCTCAGTCGCAGCCCTGCCTCGAAGTCCGCCGCGGAAATGGGTGTTGCCGCGATACCCAGTCCCACCCCGGCCATCACGCCCACCGCATCGGCCACGATCGTCAGCAACGGCAACATCAGAATGCTGGCGATGATCCGGGGTACCACCAGATAGGCGACGGGATCGTATGACAGCGTCTCCAGCGCGTCGATCTGCTCCGTTACGCGCATCGTGCCGATCTCGGCGGTCATACGCGCCCCTACGCGTCCGGTGAGTACGAGGGCGGTCAGCAGCGGTCCCAACTCGAGCACGATGCTCTGCCGCAGAATCAGGCCGACCGCCGAGTAGCCCGCGCCGGGAAAGAGCTGATAATACGTTTGATAGGCGGTCACCGCACCAATGAAGGCCGCCACGATCGCGGTGAGCGGCAGGGAGTCAACCCCGATTCCGCGCATTTGCGCGATGGTAAGCGGCAGATAGGTTCGCGGCTCGCGGAACGCGCGTACCACATCGCCGAGGAAATACACCCGGCGGCCGGTCTCACGAAAAAAACCAACCGTGCTCCGCGAAACCTGACGAAAGAGCACGATCCCCGCCCGTTGAGGCACGGGAAAGCTGGAGGTGGCTCGCGAATCGATCGGCGTGCGATATGCACTCACGAGGCGGATCGGCTCGCGATGACGTTCACGTGCGTGCGCGCGCCAGCAGGACGAGTCCCGCCAGGGCGAAGAGCACGTTAGGAGTCCACGCCGCGATGGCCGGCGGCAGCAGCCCGCCACCCCCTACGGCTTTGGTGATTTGTATCAATGTGAGAAACATTATCGTCGTCGCCAGGCTGATGCCGATACCGAATGCCGCTCCGCCGCGCTTGGTACTCGTCGCCAGCGGAGCGCCGAAGATCGCGATGATGAAGCAGGTGACCGGCACCGCGATCTTGAGCGCCTGCTCCACCTTCAGCTCGTTCACGTTGCCGCCCGATCTCTCCAACGCGCGGATGTAAAGCCCCAGTTCCCGGTAGCGCATCTCGTTGGGCTCGCGTGCTCTGGCCACCAGCTCATGGGGTGCCTCGCGCAGGGTATTATCGAGCAGACTGTCGTACTCGAACACGAAGTCCGTAAAGCTGTCCGGGAGAATGTGCATCTCCCCATCCATCAGCGTCCAGTGTTCGGAGGCGTCGCGCCATTCAGCGGTTCGCGCAGTGAGAATGTAGGTCGGATAGTCAGGACCCATTCCCTTGCGCTCGATCTCCAGGGCGTCGAGAACCCCCCGTTCCACGTTGAGCGCGGCGATCTTGTAGACGCGTCCGTGTTCGGCCGCGTATGGAAAATTGTACCGGGCGTCGGCGGCCTGGAACCGTCTCTCCTCGAGCAACTCGGCTCGGCGGCGGTTCGTGACAGGCACGAGCTCGCTGAGTACTCCCGCCATCGTTGTCACGAACACGGCGGCCACGAAGATCGGTGCCACCAGCCGGTGGAAGCTGATTCCGGACGCCTTGGCGGCCGTGATCTCCGCATGCCTGGTGAAGGCTCCGATCGTGAACACAGTGGCAAAGAGCACCGCCGCCGGCAGCGCCATGAACATGGAATCCGGCACCCAGTACACGTACGCCATGGTGATCGCCTCTCTCGACAGATTTCGGTTCAGATACTTGTCGAGATTGTCGGCGAGGTCGATGACGATCACCAGCACCGGAAAGCCGAGGGCGGTCGCTATGAAGATCTTCCAGAATTCGCGGGAGACGTACCAGTCGAGCGGGGTGACGATCCGTCTCACGATGCCACCGATCCGCGCTCCGCCAGTGTCGGGGTCGGGTGGCGCGAGCGCCTCGAGAGACGACGGCGCAAGGCATCCCACATCTCGCCGAAGTCACCGCCGCGCGTGGTGCTTCCACTGCGCCGCAGCATGTACAGCAGGACGAACCCCGCAATGGTGAAGACGACGTTTGCCATCCACATCGCCACGAACGGACTCACAATGAGCTTGTCCGCCAGCGTCTCTCCGGCAATGAGTCCTACGTAATACAGCCCGAACACAGCCAGGCTCGCGCCTATCACGAGTCCCACGCCTCCGCGCGGAAAGCGCAGTGCCATCGGTGCGCCGAGAAGAACGAACACGAGACAGGCGGCGGCCAGGGCGAATTTCTTTTCGATCTCGACCTGGTACTGGTTCAGGTCCATTCGGGCGTTGCGAATCCGGCCGCTTGTCGCCTCGAGCTGTCCTTGTGCAATGAGAAAAGGATCGGCGGTGGCGAGGCGACTCATCGCGCTTTGAGTGCCAGTCAGCACGGGTGCCGAGGTTACCGGCTGCTGTGTGCCCCGGGGACCGCGGAATGTCGGGGGCAGCGCCCGCTGCACGGCTTCCGGGAGTTGGATGCGGCTGGCGCTGTCGGTGCCGGCCGCGCTCGACTGCCGCGCCGCCTGCAGGGGAGCGACGAAGGTATCGTCAGGCTGCGGCGCCACGGCAGCCTGTACCTCCTTCGTACGGAAGAGTGGCATCACGTAGCCGCAGTACACTCGCGCGAGCGACCAGAGTCGCACGTTGGGTGACGCGGGCTCGATCGGGCGGGTCTCTCCGGTCGCCAGATAGTACGTCGCGATGCCCATCGTAGTCGCCAGGTCCATGTTCGCCGCACTGAGATCGTTGGCGGCTCGGTGCACCTCGCTCTGCATTTCGCAGATCGTCATCTCGCGGTCACTCTTGTATCCTTTATCGGCAGTCCGCGAGAATCCGGTAGCCACCCCGCGTACCTTCACGAGGTCCGTGCGGAAGTACAGGCGCTGAAGCTCGGTCGTGTTGTCGCGAGGGATCTCCTGGGAAAAGCCGTCGAAAAGCGTGAGCTCCAGGTCCATCCGGTTCGCTGCCAGCTGCATCTTGCCGCTGTCGGCGTGAATGGTTCGCCGCCGCTGCGGGTCGCTCAGGTCGTAGATCGTGACTTCGCGCAGTCCGTTCGACCTTTCATCGATATCGCCGGCGCGCAGGTAGAGGCGTCCGGGCGACACCTCGTTGATGACCTGCTCGCGAAGCGCGAATGTGGGCTTGGTGCGGCCGATGTCGGTCTGCAAGGTGCTCAGCCGGTGATTGGCGGCGGGGAGCACCTGGTCGTTGAACCAGATCATCAGGAACGAAATGACCAGCGCTCCCCAAAGCACGGGGGAAAGGATTCGGAAGTGCCCCACACCGCTCGCCTTGAGGGCGGTGATCTCGTTTTCCGACGCCAGCCGGCTGAACGCGTAAAGCGTCGCTACCAGAACCGCCATGGGGAGAGTCATGGCGATGATGAAGGGCACGGATAGCATGAAGAACTCGCCAATGACCGACCATTCCAACCCCTTGCCGACCAGATTGCCGAATTGCTTCGCGATCTGGTTGAGCAACAGGAGTGAAGTCAGCGTGGCGAGCGCGAAGAGGAGCGGACCGACGTGCTCCTTCAGAACATATCGCTGGAGAATATTCACGGTGCCAAGTGCGCGCAGGAACGGAACATCCGCCCCGAATCCGGGTTGTAGCGACTGATGCGGCCGCTATATTCCGGGCGACTGTCAAATGTACATGCGCCGCGTCCGGGTGGCGACGTGCCTCACCCTTGTCGACGCCTGCGCCCCTGCCTCGTCGTACCCGTCTCGCCGCGTTTAGGTGCGATTCTTCTGTAATGCATTCCCGGCTGCGCTCGTCGCGCTGGCCGCCGCGGCATTGCCGATTCGCTCGGCAACAGCCCAGCAGCCCGCGCGCGACTCTACGGCCAGAGACTCACTCGGCGCGCCCGTAGTCACGGGAAGCGTTTTCCCGGCGGCTCCGCTTACAATGCGGCTTCGCTCGGACACGCTTTTCCTGGAGCGCCTCTCGGTTTTTCGGGATCTTGGCCGGTACCGTGTCGGGCGCGAGGAGGTCGACGCCATGGCGCAGCGCCGTACTTCGGCGCTCCAGAGCTCGACGTCGCTCCGTCGCTCGGCGCTGTGGGGCACAACGCTGCGTGACGCCATGTCCCCACGCGCGCTCCCCGATTCGGGCATCGAGCGCCAGCTAGCCCAGGAACCGGTTCCGCTTCAGGCGCCTTCGATCCAGAATCCTTCGCCTTTGCTGGCCGACAGCTCGGCATTGCCCGCCGCGGCTGGTGATACTCTCCCGGACGCAGCCCGCGCTGCGGCCGAACTGCTGGGACAGTATGCAGACCTGGGTCTGCAACTTCAGGCGCGGCTGCAGAGCAAACTCGAGAGAAACAAGAACGAGCGGTGCACATCGTTCGACATTCTGAATCCTATCGCCAATTGCTCGGGAAGCTATCAGCCGCAGTTCGATTTTCAGTTCAACGTGCGCACCGGCGGCACGGTTGCCGACCGCGTGCACGTGAACGTGGATTACGACTCCGAGCGCGAGTTCGACGCGTCGAACAACATCAACGTCTACTACGAGGGAAAGAGCGACGAGATCATCCACCGGCTCGAGGTGGGGAACGTGAGCTTTGCGCCGCCATCCTCACGGTTCATCACCGGCGGCATTCCGGCTGGCAACTACGGGCTGCAGGCTACCGGCCAGCTGGGACCGATGAACTTCCGGACGATCATCGCGCAGCAGAAAGGCAACGTGGTGAAGGACAGGGTCTTCACGGTTGGAGATCGCACGGTGCAGACGGTGTCGCGGGAGATCGAGGACTATCAGGTCGAGCGGCGGCGGTTCTTCTGGGTGGTTGACCCTACCGTGGAGTTTGCATCGCAGTTTCCCAACATCGACGTGCTCGACAACGCGCAGATGGCGAATCTGGCGGCGTCACTCGCGCCTAACCGCCGTCCGCGGCGGGTGCTCGTATACAGGTATCGCCCGCCGTCGGCGAGCGGAAGCGTCGCTTCGGACATCAACGGACCGACCGCGGTGGCGCTCGGCGCGCGCAATCAGAACCCGATCGGACCGTACCAGCTGCTCCAGCAGGGCGTGGACTACTATCTGGATCCCACGAACCTGTGGATCGCGATGGTGAGCCCGGCCAACCGCGGCGAGCGGTTGGCGATCTCTTATACGGTTACCGGCGCGGGCGGGGCCGAGACGAGCGTGACGACGGTGGGCGGGTCGTTTCCGACGACCAACTCGCCCGGGCAGATCGACACGCTGGTGCTCCTGTGGGACAACGAAGTGCTGCCCAGCGATCCGACTTTCACCCGCGAGATGCGCAACGTCTACCGGTTAGGCGGAGAGGACATTCAGCGCAACACGGTGGAGCTGAAGCTGGTGGTGGGCAGCGGTGAGCAGGAACAGTCGCAGACTCCGGGCGCGCCGACGTACCTGGAGGTGTTCGGGCTGGCGCAGCGCACCAACACTTCTGCGTTCGACGTGGAGAACCGGTTGTGGCCGCGCATCGGCGATCCGAATCAGGCAGCGAACGCCGGAGGCGGCAGCACCAAGCTCATTCGCGATTATTTCGTGGTGTTCCCTTCGCTCCAGCCGTTTGCCGATGCGGGGTTGGCCAATCCGCCGGACCCGGTGAACGATTCGCTGTACCGCACGCCTGACGACGACCTGTATTCGCAGCGCCGTCCGCCCACCCAGTACCGGCTGAGCGCGCGCTATCAGGCAGATGGTGGCGGCGACGTAGGCGTCATTGCGCTCGGCTCGATTCAGCTGCGCCAGGGTTCGGAGCGGATCATCATGGGCGGCGTGCCACTCGTGCGCGACGTGGACTACCGCGTGGACTACGAGTTGGGACAGCTGACGTTCCTGCGTCCTGACACCCTGTTCCGAACCGCCAAGCAGGTGGCGGTTCGATACGAGGAGAATCCGCTGTTCGCCGCGGCCCCGACTTCCATTTTCGGCATTGCGTCGGAGTTCCCGTTCCAGAACGGGCAGATCAACTTCGTCGCCATCTCGCAGTCGCAGAAGACGACCTTCAACCGGCCGCCGCTGGGCTTCGA
>DATKDD010000121.1:0-5003 GCA_035512875.1 Gemmatimonadaceae bacterium
CTGGCGCCGTACGGCGTCGCCGGCCTGATCTTCGGCGTCACGTCGCGCTTCGGCTTCGCCCTGCTGATTCCACTCGGCAACTACGTGGGGGTCGTGATCGGCGCGCTGATTTTGCATACGGCCATCACGCTGGCGCTGATAATCCGGTTCGGAGCGGGACTATCACCGCTGCTGTTCTTCTCGCGCATCCGCTCGTCCATCGTGACGGCGTTCTCCACGAGCTCGAGCGCGGCGACGCTGCCCACCAACCTCGCGGTGGCGGAGCAGAACCTCGGCATCCCCCGGCACGTCGCGGGCTTCGTGCTCCCGCTGGGCAACACGATGTGCATGAACGGCACGTCCCTGTTCGAGGGGATCACGGTGATCTTCCTGGCCGAGGTGTTCGGCGTGTCGTTCTCGATCCCGCAGATGGCGGTGGTGATGGCCATGTCGGTGATCACTGCCGTCGGCGCGGCGGGCGTGCCGGGCGGCTCGATCCCGCTGCTCGTCGGAATCCTGGCGATGTTCGGCGTGCCGGGCGAGGGGATCGCGCTGGTGCTCGGGATCGACCGGATCCTCGACATGTCGAGGACAACGGTCAACATCATCGGGGACCTGAGCGCTACGTGTGTGATAGCCCGGTCCGAGGGGGTGTGGTCGGCTGCCGATGTTCCGGCGGTTTTTGGCGAGATGGAGCGGGACGTGACGCTGGACGAGACTCCGGACTGGCCTAAGCCCGCAGCTTAGTTCCGGGCACGCGGCATTGGGTTAAGTGCCGTTTGGCAGCCCTAAGCGCTACGCTACTCGAAACGGTCCTGCGATGGCTCGTCTGACCGGGCGAGCGATCCCCGTCCGTCTCAGAAAGTCTCGAATCGTGACTCCAACGGGAGAGCGAGACACGCGAAATTCTTTTCGCTTGACTTCTCAGGCCCCCCCCCCCCAATACGTTCGACAAACAAATGGTTTCGCAAGTACTCAAACGTTTGGGGAGTCAATCATGGCAGTCGTCGGCATCCGTATAAACCGGAGCACGTTTCATCGTTGGTTAGGCTCGTTCCCGCGATACCGCGCCGGTGTCCCGAGGTTCGCGACCGTTGCTTCTGCGCTGGTGCTGTCAGCCTGTAGTGACTTACCGCCTGAACCATCCATTTCGCCATCGATGGCTCCAGCGTTTGCTCAACAAGTTCAGGCGCGGTCGCGACTGGACACGCCTTGGCGTGTGATGAGTGACGCCGAACTGGCGAGCAAGATCTCGGAGGCGGGAGGGCGAGTCTTTATCGGTTTCAAGGATCCGGGTCTTGTTGGCGGTGTTGACGAGCGGGGTCGGGTGCGCGCGAGCGCGGCCTCCGTTGTCGCTGCGAAGGCAGAGTTGCGCGCCCTCGGTGTCGCCATCGTGTTCGAGTTCATCGACATGCCGACGGTGGTGGCCCGTATGTCGGCGGCACTCCTGCCCCAACTCAGGCAAAATCCGCTCGTCGAATACATCGAGCCGATCTTCCCGGGCGTACGTCACGCACAGACAACTACCTGGAACGTGGACCGCGTCAACGCTCCTGCGGCGTGGCCTTCTTCGACCGGAAGCGGCGCGAAGTTACTAATCATCGACAGCGGGATTGAGAATACCCATCCCGATCTCGCTCCTGCAGTCGTTCAAAGCTGCGAAAGTCCGCCGACCGACGGTCTCGATGTAGACGGACACGGCACCAATGTGTCTGGTGTCGCCGCCGCCGTGAACAACGATATCCAGATCGTCGGCGTTGCCCATGGCGTCTCCCTCTGGACGTCAAAAGACGGTAATGCATCCCCCAATCCAGACTACACCGCGTGTGGAATCCAGTTTGGGAGAGTTAATGGTGTGCACGCTATCAACATCAGTTCGAGCTTCCCTCCACATACGGCCGTTACGGATCAAATCAACGCCGCTTACCACCAGAACGGCATCGTTATCGTCGTTTCCGCGGGGAATACGAACGGCGGTGCCGTAACCTACCCGGCGACCTTGGATGCCGCCATTGCCGTGTCCGCGACCGATATCAACAATAACTTTGCCTCGTTTTCGGCAATGGGATCGAAGGTCGAGCTCGCCGCACCGGGAGCTGGCATCACTACCACCTGCCTAGGTGGCATTACGTGCAGCGTAAACGGGACTTCGTTCTCCGCGCCGCATGTCGCTGCTGCCGCGGCGCTGCTTAAAGCGTATAACTCACGATGGTCGAACGTCGAAATTCGACGTCGCTTGGGTGCGGGAGCAACCGATCTGGGCGCTGCCGGGCGCGATGCGCAGTTCGGGTATGGGTTGCTCAATATTACTGGGGCCATCGCAGCCGACCCGCCCGCATCGCCGCCACCTCTGTCGGTTTCGATCGACGGCCCGACGCAGATTCAGCCTGGCGCGACATGTACATGGTATGCAGCGGTGGGCAATGGTACCCCGCCCTACAGCTATCAGTGGACGGCGAGCCAGATGGCACCACCTTCGGGAACCGATTATTACTTTACCGCTTCAAAAGACGCCGGGAGTTTTGCCACTTCATGGCCACTGAAGGTTGTGGTGACGGATGCGGTCGGCGGGAGCGGTGAACACGAGATCACGGTTTACGAGGATCCCTCCGCATTTACATGCACCATCTAGGACAATAATCGACTGAGACGCGGCTCTCGGTAATGCGGAAAGCGCGCCCTTGCCTCGGGCTTCTGACGTTCATCGCGGTGGTTGTGTCAGGGGCATGCCGCGGGCCAACTGAACCCGGGCCTGCCCCTACGTGGGCATTGCTTGCCGCCGAAACGTGGTACACGTGTGGTCTTTCGACTACGGGCGAGGCTTTTTGCTGGGGCGGAGTCGGCGGCTACCGCGATCCGTTGCCGCTTCAAGATTCGTTGATTCCGAGATCGGCGGTACCAGTTCGAGTCCCTGGCGGACGGCGATTCATTGAGATCACCGTTGGTGAAACGCCGATTTGCGGACTCGATTCGAGCCGAGCGGCCTATTGCTGGGGGGCGAACCAAGCGGGAGATGTTGGTGACGGTTCATACTTGGCCAAGCGTGGCCCGTCGGCGGTTGTAGGCGGACACCTGTGGAAGATGCTTGACGCGGGCTCATCACACGTGTGCGGAATCACGCTCGATGACAGGGCGTTCTGCTGGGGGAATCAGTTCCGCGGCAAGCTAGGCAACGGCCAGAGGAATGGTTCCACGCCGCAACCTGTGGCGGTTTCGGGTGAGCGGGCTTTTACGGCCGTATGGGCTAGCGCCGGAAGCTCCTGCGCGCTCACCTCCGATGGTGATGCCTACTGTTGGGGCGCCAATGACTATGGGATGCTCGGAGATGGCGAGGCGCCCGAGCCCTTCAAGGAGAGCACGACTCCAGTCCGCGTTGTCGGAGGTCACCGCTTCGCGTCGCTCGGACTGGTGGGCAACCACGCGTGCGGCATTACCCTGGACGGGCGCGCGTACTGCTGGGGCTGGAATCCGTATGGGCAGCTCGGCGACGGAACCACGGCTCACAGCAGCTCGCCGGTTCCTGTTGCCGGGAACCATCGATGGGCCGTGCTCGCGATTGGCTCCGCCCACAATTGCGGGCTCACCATCGACGGCGCCGCCTACTGCTGGGGAAACAATGACCGCGGCCAGTTCGGAAACGGTGGTACGAGCGGGGCGATATCTCCGGAACTCATCGCCGCGCCTGGGACCTATGTCGCCATTATAGCGGGATACAATCACACCTGTGCCCTGACCGACGCCGGCACCGCGTACTGCTGGGGCCAGGGCGACTATGGTCAACTCGGAGATGGAGTATTCGCCGATCGCTTGCGGCCGACTCAGGTCGCCGCCTATGAATAAGCGGGTCACCGCCCCTTAAAGGCGCATTGCATACACACAGCGCCAGCGGCGCTATCATGACTCAACGAGGGACCCAATGACATTCTTCCCTTCTTTCCTGCCGAATAGCGACGTTGTCCTACGGGTCGCGGGTGTTGCTTTCGCTGTCATCCTTTCGGCATGCGGTAAGCAGCCACCGACTGCGGCGCCGCTCCAGCTATCATGCGAGGAGCAGTGGCAGGCACTCTCGCGCACGGACACCCAGTGGCGGCAGATGACCGACAGCGCGTTGGCGGCCAAAGTCCTGGAGGCCGGCGGTCGGGTCTTTATCGGATTCAAAGATCCCGGCGCCACGGCCGGGGTGGACGAGCGGGGCCGAGTGCTTGCGAGCGCAGCCTCCGTTGCTGAAGCAAAGACTCAGTTGCGCGCTTTAGGGATCGCTATCAGTTTCGAGTTCGTCGACATGCCTACGGTAGTCGCTCGCATGCCGGCGGAGCTCGTAGCGCAGTTTCGGCGGAATCCGCTCATCGAATACATCGAGCCGATCTTCCTTGGCACTCGCAACCAGGTACTGCCCACATGCGGAGCTACGGGGTAGCGGGCTTCAGCCCGTTCTTGCGCGACGGCTAGACTAGCGCCGGCCCGCGGCATTGGCATCGGGTCCCGTGCTGGGACCTACGCTCGCAAACTGCGCTCGCTAACACGGTCCTGCGAACGGGCCCCGACGCCAATGCCGCTGCATCGCTGATCGCGAACTAGCTGCGGGCTGGTACTCCCCGTAGCGCGAGCTTTATCGCGCCGCGCGCGCCGACGATGGGATTGCCATGGACATGAGCACCCGGGACGGCGGACTTCAGGCGGTGCTCCACGCGCTTTCGTAGCGGCGACGCCTTCTTCATCAACCCGCCCGCGAACGCCAGCTCGATGTCGGCGCGCTCGTCACCGAACAGCCGCTGAGACAGCGCGCGGACGTGCAGCACCAGCTCCTCGGCGGCGAGATCCACCAGCGCCTTGGCACGAGGATCGGTGGCCGCCGTCGAGAAGACGATAGGGGCGAGCGCGGCGAGCGTCTTCGGGTCCGCGGCCGCCGCCCAGGGAATCAGCTCCTCCGGCTCGTTCAGCTGCGCGGCGGTGAGAATCGCGCCGGTCAGTGCAGTAGGTGGCTCCCGGCCGTCGTGCGCCGCGGCGACGATGCCGAGCGCGCG
>DATKDD010000122.1:0-3735 GCA_035512875.1 Gemmatimonadaceae bacterium
CGCGTCATCGAGCGCCGCTCGCGCATGAGCGGAATCCCTTCCACCGGCTCGAGGGCCCGGAGCAGCACCGCGCTCCCATGCCCTTCCTCACGCGTCACGGCGTTGAGACACCAGTGTACACCATAGATGAAGTACACGTAGGCGACTCCCGGCGGACCGAACAGCCAGCGGGTACGCTTGGTAAGGCCGGAGACTGCGTGGCAGGCCGGGTCGTGAGGACCGAGATAGGCTTCGGTCTCGACAATCCGGCCGGCCGTTAGGCCGCCGGGTGACCGGCAGGCCACGATACAGCCGAGCAGGTCGCGGGCGACTTGCTCGGTGTCACGATCGTAGAATTCCGGCGCCAGCGGCGCGCCGAACGGGTCGCGACGCGCACGAGGCGCGGCCCGCCGGTGCACTATTCGGCGGCGGTGGCGGCGGCCTTCCGACCGCGCCCGCCCCGCTTACGGGCCGACTTTTTGGTCGCCGTCCCTGCCCCTTCATCTCCCCCTGACACGACCTCCACGGCCGGTGCGGTCTTCTTGGCCGCGGGCTTGCCGCGCTTGGCTGCCGGAGCCTTCTTTACCGTGTCGGCGTCGGATGCCGCAGCGGCGGTCGCCTTCTTGGCGCCGCCCCGGCGCCGCGACCGCTTCTTGGCAGCTGGCTTCTCCGCAGCGGGCTTGTCCGCGGCGAGGCCGGGCCGAGCCTCATCGACCGGCGCCGCGGGCGCGGCGACCGGTGCCGGCGCGGTGTGCGGTGCCGCACCACTTTCGTGGATCACGCCTAGCGTCATGAGCTCCGGCGGCATCTCGGCGGCAGGGCCGCCGCGCGCCGCTCCTCGGCCACGGCCACCACCACGGCCACCCATGCCGCGCCGCAGTGACTGCGCCGACGCCGCGGTTCGCGACGCCTGGCTGTCGGCCGTCGCCGCCTTCGCCTCTACCTCGGCGTCGCGCAACTGGTCGGCGATCGGCGGCGCCGCGGCGGCCAACGACACCTCGTAGTCATCGCCGCGCTTGCGAAGATCGATCACGTTGGCGTCGTGCGCATCGCGGAGTATCCGCTGGAACAACCGCTCGGCGAGCGATTCCGAATCACGCCCGAGCAGCTTGTGCGCCGAAGCGCGGACTTCGTTTGCCCGGACCGATACCTCCGGATCGCCATTGGCGATCGCCTGCATCGCCCGGCGCACGAGATCGAACGCCTCATCCCGCGTCAGGCGTTCACCCTGCATCTCCGCGACAGGCGCCGGCGCGCCCGTTGCGCGCGACGGAGCCGGTGCGGCCGCGGCCGCCGGAGCCTCCTGCGTTTCGGCCTGCGGCGTCACGGCGTCGACCTGAGCGGCAGCGTCGCCATCGGCCGGTGCCGCGGACGGAGTGGCCGCTGCCTCACGCCGCGGTTCCCGGTCGCGGCCACGCCCGCCCCGGCGCCCGCGTCCACGCTCCTCGCGTGGGGCGCGCGCGTCGCGCGCTGGTGCCGCCGTGACTCCTGCGCCGATCGCGATGGCGGCGGCCGCTTCGTCAGGCAGGCCCACCTCGAGCTGGCCGTTCTCGAGCTTGGTCAGCTTGAGCAGTCCTCGCGAGGCGGCTTCCTGAACGAACCGCGAGAACTTCGGATGGCCAAGGTCCTTTTCGTCGAAGTTGGAATCCAGCTCCTGCATTACCTGCTTGAGCCGGTCGGAGCGCATTACGTCGCCATTGCGCTTCATGCGGGTGAGCGCCTCGTTCAGCAGCTCCCACGGATCCTTTCGAACACCCTCTTCCTCGTTCGTCTTCACGAGGCCGGCAAGCGCGTTGTAGCTGTAATACTCGTCGCAGTTCATGACGAGCAGGTCGCTCGACGACTCGCGGATCCCGACGCCGATGATGTACTTGCCGTACTCCTTGAGCTTGATGACGAGGCTCGAGAAGTCGGAATCGCCGGAGAGCAGAATGATGGTGCCGATTTCGGGACGGGTGAAGACGAGCTCGATCGCGTCGATCGCAAGGCGGATGTCGGTCGCGTTCTTCTTCGAAGAGCCGTAGGCCGGCGCGAAAATGAGGTCGATCGAGGCCTCGGTGAGCGGAACGATGTACTGAGGGTAGCGGCGCCAGTCCGCATAGGCGCGCTGTACGGCGACCTTGCCCTTGATGATGTCCGACCCGAGCAGATTGCGGAGCTCGTTGCCGAGGTCGGAGCGGATCCCCATCGTCACGTTGTCGAAGTCGATGAGGAGCGCGGCGTTGGGCGCGTGCATTGGGAACGTACCGCCGGGATAGGCGGACGCGGTCGTCGCCTGAGGACCGCGGTGGATCGGAGCAGCTGCCTGACGATTCAGTGCGCGCCCCTGGATTCGATTGTTCATGAACTTGATGTGAGCGAAGCCGTGGACTCGAACGCGACGACGCGCTCGAGCTCGCGCCGCTTCACCTTGCCGGTCCCCGTCATGGGGAACGCGTCGAAGAAGCGCACGAGATCCGGAACCTTGTAATCGGCCATCGTATCGCGAGCGAACATCTTGATCTCCTCGCCCGTAATGACCGCGCCTTCGACGGGGACGATACATGCGCACATCAGCTCGCCCAGAATGTCGTGCGGCACGCCAACGACACAGATGTCATCCACTGCGGGGTGCGCCCGGAGCTGATCTTCGACTTCGCGCGGATAGATCTGGGACCCGCCGCGAACGATCGTCTCCTTGCTGCGCCCCACGATGCGAAGGTAGCCATCCTCATCGATGATGCCGAGATCACCGGTGACGAAGAACCCTTCCGGCGAATACGACCGCGCCGTTTCCGCCGGCATTCGGGCGTACCCCCGCATCACATTCGGACCGCGGACGGCGAGCTCGCCGACCGCTTCGGGCCCATGCAGCGCACCGGTTACGAAGTCCACCGCCTTCACCTCAACCCCCGGAAGCGGGCGTCCGACTGTCGTCAGGCGCTTGTCGTCCGGATCGGAAAAGCGGGTGATCGCCACCGTGGGCCCCGTCTCCGTGAGCCCATATGCCAACTGCACGTTGCACCACCGCCTGACGCGCCGGACGAGCTCGTCCGGCACCGCGCCGCCGGCAATGATGCCGGTGCGCAGTTGCGTGAAGCGTGACGGGTCGAATCCCGGTTCACGCATCAGCAGAAGGTAGTGCATTGGCACGCCGTGCAGCACGGAGACTTCTTCCGCGGCGATCAGTTCGATTGCCTGCGCGGGATCGAAGCGCTCCTGCAAGACCACGGTCGCGCCGGTGGCCAGCGTCCCGACCACGACGCTGAAACCGAAGATGGCGAAGAGGGGAATCGAAACCAGCACCCGGTCCGACGGAACTATCTCGAGCGCTTCCCCGGTGCGCACCGCCGTCTCGACCACGTTCCGGTGCGAGAGGCGGACGCCTTTCGGCTTGCCCATCGTGCCTGACGTGTAGAGAATCGCCAGATCGGCGTCATCGCCGATCGTGACCTGCGGCGGAACGCGTCCTTCACCACTCGACACCAGATCCTCGAACTGAAAGATCCGGTCGTCGTACCACAGCTCCTCTTCCCCGACGGTAACCACGTACTGCAGATCGGGAAGTTCGGCGAGCACATCCTCGAACAGCTGAAGATAGTCGATGCCGTCGAACTGCTCGGCCGCGAACGCTACAGACACTTCGGCGTGGCGCAGCTGATACTTGAGCTCGTGGTAATTGAGCCGGGGGTTGATCGGCACCACCGTTGCCCCAAGCTTCGCCGCGCCGCAAAGCGTCACGACCCACTCGGGCCAATTGGGCATGTCGATCGCAAT
>DATKDD010000123.1:0-8419 GCA_035512875.1 Gemmatimonadaceae bacterium
TCGACCTGGCTGAGCAATCGCGCGGAAAGCTGACGCTCCTTTTTTTCGGCTACACCCACTGCCCGGACGTGTGTCCGGTGCACATGACCAATATCGCGGCGGCCATGCGCACATTCTCCTGGGCGCGCCGCGACAGCATTCGTGTGGTATTCGTCACCACCGATCCTGAACGCGATACTCCGGATCGACTGCGAAGCTGGCTGGGCTCCATCGACTCCTCGTTCGTCGGCCTTCGCGGTACGCAGGCGGCCATCGACAGTGCACAGCGTGGCCTCGGCCTTCCGGAAGCCATGCGGCTCCCGGGAGCGCACGCCGGAGACTACCAGGTCGGACACGCCGGACAGGTGCTGGCCGTATTCGCCGACGGCCGCGCGCGCTTCGCCTACCCGTTCGGCACTCGTCAGGCGGAATTCGCGCACGATTTGCCAAAGCTCGTGGCCGAATCGGCGAGCGCGAGCCCCGCCCGCGTGGGGGACCGCTAGATGCAGTGGTGGTGCTCCGCGCAGGGAGTGGCATGGGAATGGAGTTGGCGCGCGTACCCAGGGGTCTGGTTGTTCATCGCCGCCGTGACGGCGGCGCTATGGTGGGTGCACCGCCGAGCGCGCGCACGGGCGCAGCCCTGGCGCGTCTCTCTGATGGCTCAGGGAGTACTTGCCCTCTGGATAGCGCTGGACTGGCCGGTGGGAGCACTTGGCGGAGGGTATCTGGCCAGCGTGCACATGCTCCAGTTCTTGCTCATCGCCTTGGTGGCGCCTCCGCTCATCCTGCTTGGTGTGCACCCCGAAGTGTGGGCAAGAATGGGTCGCCGCGGCGTGCCGGCCTGGGTGTCGGCGGTCACGAAACCGCTCAGCGGCCTGATCGTACTCAACGTGGTGATCGTCCTCACGCACCTCCCGGCGATCGCCGATCCGCTCATGGCCACGCAATCAGGTTCGTTCACGATCGACATGACCTGGCTTCTGGCAGGTACGTTGTTCTGGTGGCCGATCGTCTCGCCCGTGCCGGCGCGGCCGCGATTTGCCCACCCGCTACGGATGGGCTACGTGGTGCTCGGCATCATGTTCAGTCCGGTGACGATCGTGCTGGTTGCAATATTGGTGTTCAACGAGCATCCGCTGTTCGCTACATATGAGCTGGCGCCACGGGTCAGTGGACTCGATTCAGTGGTGGACCACCAGATGGCGGGGCTGCTCATGAGCGTGGGAGGTGTGGTCATCACACTCGTGGCAATGACGACGATCTTCTTCAAGTGGGTTCAGGAGAGCGAGCGCGCTGACGGGCCTGACGCGAGGGGCGAGCTTACGCGCATGGCTTGAGAAGCGCGCGCGATCGTGCAATTTTCACGTGCGCGCCCGCTGAGCCGCGCCATTTACGCCCGCCGGTCCGCCGGTTGGAGCATTCACCAAGCCGAACGAGCGCCGAACGTTGGCATTCGTTGCAATGGGGGGATTCGGGATGAGCAAGGGTGAGGCGGAGGCGCTGAACGTCACCGACGGTCGGACCGGCAATCAATACGCGGTGCCCATCCACATCACGGGCACCGAAGGCGATACGGCGATCCGGACGATGGACCTGCGCCAGATCAAGCAGACGCCTGACGAGTTCGGGCTGCTGAGTTACGATCCGGCTTTCATGAACACCGCTTCGTGCCGGAGCGCCATCACCTACATCGATGGCGACAAGGGGATTCTCCGCTATCGCGGATATCCCATCGAGCAACTTGCCGAGAACGCGACGTTCCTCGAGGTCGCCTGGCTGCTGCGAAAAGGCGAGCTTCCGTCGCAGCCCGAGTACGGCCAGTGGGTGCAGGAGATCACGTTCCACACCTACGTGCACGAGAACCTCACGAAGTTCCTCGAGGGCTTCCGTTACGATGCGCATCCGATGTCGATGCTGTGCTCGAGCGTCGCCGCGCTGTCGTCGTTTTATCCGGAGGCGAAGGACATCTTCGAGGAGGAAAGCCGGGACATCTCGATCATCCGGCTCCTTGCCAAGCTGCCGACACTGGCGGCGTTCGCCTATCGACACATCAAGGGACTGCCGTTCATCTATCCGGACAACGACCTGTCGTACGTCGAGAATTTCCTGTCGATGGTCGCCCGGATGAGCGAGCCGCGGTACGAAGCCAATCCCGTGTTCGTCCGCGCGCTGGAGATTCTGTTCATATTGCACGCGGACCACGAACAGAACTGCTCGACGAGCGCGGTGCGTGCGGTCGGTTCATCGCATGTCGATCCGTTCTCCGCCATTGCCGCCGGGATCGCGGCGCTGTACGGGCCGCTGCATGGCGGGGCCAATGAGCAGGTGCTGCACATGATCAGCGAGATCGGACATCCAAGCAACATTCCGGCGTTCATCGAAGGGGTGAAGAGCGGCAGTGGTCAACGCCTGATGGGCTTCGGCCACCGCGTCTACAAGAGCTACGATCCGCGGGCGCGCATCGTGAAGAATCTCGCTGACGAGGTGTTCGGGCAGGTCGGGATGGACAAGGACCTCGAGATCGCGCTCGAGTTGGAGCGTATTGCTCTGGAAGACGACTACTTCGTCTCCCGCAAGCTGTATCCTAACGTGGATTTCTACACCGGCCTCATATACCGCTCGATGGCCTTCCCGACCTCTTTTTTCACCGTGCTGTTCGCGGTCGCCCGCACGGCGGGATGGCTGGCACAGTGGGAGGAGATGCTGCTCGACAAGGAGCAGAAGATTGCGCGTCCGCGGCAGATCTACGTTGGGCCTCCCGAGCGCGAGTTCAACAGCCGGGTGACCGAAAAGCATCCGCGCGTTCGCAAGGGTCCGCTGCGCAAATAGTGGCCCATCCGTTCCGGCGCGCCGACCCGACGCGCCGCTCCCAACCGCTCCACCCGAGGTTCCATGCCCCTGCGTTTGTCCGCCCGTCGCGCCGCCGTCGAGGCGCACGAAACGCCGCTGCTCGTTCTCGCCATCTCAAAGGGAGCAGCGCTGCCGGCAGCATTGCGGGCCCTCGACGAACAGATCGGCGGCGCACTGGGTACTGCGCTCGAGTCGCGCGACTTTCGTGGCGGCCGGGACGAGACGCTGCGACTGAGTGGCGTACGAGGCGCTGGACCGCAGCGGCTGCTACTCGTCGGCCTCGGCGATTCGGCCGATCATGCCGGCGCGGCGCGGCGGGCGGCCGCCGTGGCTGCTCGTCAAGCGCGAAAATCCGGCGTGACGTCCCTCGCATGGTGGAGCGATCGCTCGGATGCGGCGGTGCTCGAGGCGACGGCAGTTGGTCTGGTGCTGGGCGCATGGGAGTACAACGACCTCAAGACACCGCCGCCGGAGGCGGAGCACAAACCCGAGCTCGCCGATGCAGTGCTGCTCGTGCCTGACGACGCGGATGGCACGGACGCGGTAGCGCGCGGTGCGGCGATCGGCGAAGGCATGGATCTCGCCCGTCGCCTCGCGATGATGCCGGGCAACATGTGCACGCCGGATTTTCTCGCCGATACGGCCGGCGAATTGGCCAAGCGCTTCGGCCTCGTTCACACCGTGCTGGGGCGGGCCGAGATGGAGCGCGAGAACATGGGCTCCTTCCTGTGCGTTGCTCAGGGAACTCCGCAGGAGCCCAAGCTCATCACTCTCGAGTACAAGGGCGCCGCCGGCAAGCCGGTCGTGCTGGTCGGAAAGGGACTCTGTTTCGACACGGGCGGCATTTCCATGAAGCCGGCCCTGGGAATGGAGGCCATGAAGTTCGACATGTGCGGCGCGGCGGGGGTGCTTGGCGCCATGCTCGCCATCGCCGCGATGAAGCTGCCAGTACACGTGGTGGTCCTCATCGGAAGCACCACCAACATGCCCTCAGGCACCGCCGTCAAGCCCGGCGACGTGGTGAAAGCGAGCAACGGCAAAACGATAGAGATCATCAATACCGACGCCGAAGGGCGACTCGTGCTCGCCGACATCCTAGTCTTCGCCAAACGCTTTGACCCGGCGGTGGTCATCGATGCCGCGACGCTCACCGGAGCGGCCGTGATAGCGCTCGGCCACACGGCCACTGCCGTCCTCGGGAACGATGATGCCCTGATCGAGGAGATCGTCTCGGCGGGCAAGCGCTCCGGAGAGCTGGCGTGGCCGCTCCCGCTGTGGGATGACTACAAGGAGCTCATCAAGTCCGACGTGGCCGACGTCAAGAACTCCGGCGGGCGCGCTGCCGGCACGATCACAGCCGCGATGTTCCTCAAGGAGTTCGTCGAAGGTTTCCCGTGGGCGCACCTGGACGTCGCCGGCACGGCCTATTCCGAAGGAGATCTCACGTACATACCCAAGGGTCCCACGGGAATTCCGGTCGGCCTGTTCGTCGAGTTCGTGCGCGCGAGGGCGCGCTGACACTCGTGTGCACGGCAGTTCGCCTAACGGCTGCTGCGCTCCTGCTGGCCGCCGCGGCGGCGCCCGTTTGCGCTCAGCGTCCCGACACGATACGAGTCGCCGACTCGCTGCAAGCCCGCGCGGACACGACCGACACCGTCGGCGTCTCGAGGCAGGACTCCGTCGGGGCCGACACGATCAAGGCACCGCTGCCGGCCTTTCCGGTACCCCCCATCCCTTCCGCAGGTAACGGCTTCCGCTGGGATCGTGAGGCAATCGCTCGTAGCGGGGTCTTCAGCCTCGACGAACTGCTGGCTCGCGTGCCGGGCGCCGAGGCGTTCCGCACCGGCTGGCTTTCGGCGCCGGCGCTCGTTGCCGTGGCCGGCGACGTCTCACGCGTTCGGGTCTTCCTGGATGGTATCGAGCTCGAGGGAGTCGACCCGAACGGCGGCGGACTGCTCGACCTGTCGCGCGTGCAGCTCTGGACCCTGGACGAGGTGGCGGTCGAGCGTGGCGCGGACGAGATGCGCGTCTTTCTCACCACCTGGCGCGTGGAGCGCACTACCACCAGCACGCGCACCGACGTTGCAACGGGCGATCAGGAAACGAATCTGTATCGCGGCATGTTCGGCAAGCGATTTGGCCGGGGAGAAGTGTTGCAGCTGGGGGCCCAGCAGTACGGGTACTCAGGCGGCCTAACGGCTTTTGGCGGAGGCGACGAGCTGGCGATCTTTGCAAGGGCCGGTATCGCCCGGCGGCTGTGGAGCTTCGACGCCTTTCTCACACGCAGCAATCGATCGAGGGACGCGCAGCCCCCGTTGTTCGGTGGAACGGAGCTCCCTGAGCAGGACGCGGTCCGCAGTGATCTATATGCGCGACTGGCGTTAGGAAGCGCCGGCACCGGCGCGTGGCTGCATCTTCTTGCCGCGCTCCAGCGGTTCGACCAGGAAGCGAGCGGCATCGGCGCCGGGGCGAATCCCGACACGGGCCTTACGAACGTGCATTATCTCGCCACGGCCGGGTTCGCGCGCGGCGGTTTCCACCTGTCGGGAACGGGGCGCATGCGCGATCCCGAGGAAGGAGACCGGGGCATGACGATCACCGGACGTGCCGCATTCGAGAATCGCTTCCTTACCCTGGCCGCGCGAGCCGACGTGCGTTCAAGCGACACGGTCTCCCTCCTAGAGGCGACCGCGGCGCTCCGACCCACATCCTGGATCTCGCTCGTGGGGACGGTCGCGCGCCGTCACGGCGGCGAGCCGGAGGCCGAGCAAATTTCCGCGCGAGCCGAAGCTGGCCTGAGGTTGCGTAGCCTGTGGCTGATCGCCGGAATGCTCACCAGCGACACCACCCATTTGCTCCCGTCACCCTTGCTGTTCGACGCCGCCCTGCCAGCGGTGGAAGATGCCGCGGCGCCGGAAGGGTTCTACGGGGCTGTTCGCGGCCGGCTCTGGCGCGATGTGTTCGTTGACGCGCAGGCAACTCAATGGTCGGAGGCAGGATGGCTGCGGCCACGTCGGAGCGCCTACGGGTTCCTCTTCGTCGACACCCGCTGGCTCAGCCGGTTCCCCAGCGGAAGCTTTGGCTTCAAGGGCTCGGCAGGCGTGGTACTCCGCGACCAGGTTCCGTTCCCGAACTCGAGCGGCGCATTGCACTTCGGCACGGCCGTGCGCGAGATGCGTCTGCTGCTTGAAATTCGCCTCCTGGACGGCGCGATTTTTTGGCAGCAGTACTTCCATCTCGATCCCGCACGTCCCGAACTCGTTCCGGGTTTCGGGCTCAATCGGCAGACGAACATCTACGGTGTCCGCTGGCAGTTCTGGAATTGACAAAGTGCCTGTCAATCCATAACTTACACTGCTTCCTATGATACGAAGCATGACGGGTTTCGGCGCCGCCGCGGGTGAGGTCGGCGGGCTGCGGGTCACCGTCGAAATTCGCACGGTGAACCACCGCTTTCATTCGCCGAATCTCAAGCTCCCGTCCGCACTCGGACGGTTCGAGCCGGAAGTACGCGAACATCTGCGGCTTCGTATTGCGCGAGGTCACGTAACCCTGAGTGCCCGCATCGAGCGTTCGCCGGTAGACGAAGCGATCGTGGACGAGCAGCGGTTCGGTACCTACGTAAGCCGGCTGCGCGACCTGCAACGCCGTTATGCTTTGGCCGATGTGCTCGATATCGGCACGGTCGTTCGCCTGCCGGGCGTGCTGAGCACCGACGCACCGGAAGAAGTCGGCGAATCGGCGGCGCCGTTCGTGGAAGTGATCGAGCGCGCTACCGATGCGCTGATCGACATGCGGGAAAGGGAAGGCGCGCGGCTGGCCGCTGTGCTGCGCGAACGGTTGGCCGCAATCGCCACGCGCATCGAGCGGATTGCCGCGCGCGCGCCGGAGCGATTGACGGCCGAGCGCGAGCGGCTGCGCCGATCGGTACGAGAGCTGGCTGAAGGAGTGGATGTCGATGAGGCGCGGCTCGCTCAGGAAATCGCGATCCTCTCCGACAAGCTGGACGTCGCGGAGGAGGTGGACCGCTTTCGGGCGCACATACAGGCGTTCGGCGAAACGCTGTCACAGAACCAGGGTGCGCCGGTGGGGCGGCGGTTGGCGTTTCTAATGCAGGAGATGCTGCGCGAAGCGAACACCACGGGAAGCAAGGCGCGCGACACAGCCATGCTCCATGAGGTCGTGGGCATAAAGGAGGAGTTGGAGCGGATCGCCGAGCAGGTAGAGAACCTCGAGTGAGCGCCTTTCCAATCATTCTCTCGGCGCCCTCGGGCGCTGGAAAAACCTCGATTGCCAAGGGATTGCTCGCGCGCCGCACCGACGTGGGGTATTCCGTTTCGTGCACCACACGAAAGCCGAGACCGGGCGAGCGGGCAGGGGAGGATTATCACTTCATCTCCACGAAGGAATTCCTGGCGCGGAGGGCGGCGGGGGAGTTTGCAGAGTCGGCGCAGGTCCACGGAAGTCTGTACGGAACGTTGCGCAGCGAGGTTGACAAGGCATTGCGGAGCGGCCTGCACGTGGTGATGGACATTGACGTTCAGGGAGCGGCGCAGTTCCGAAAAGCATTTCCCGACTCGGTAGCGGTATTCGTTCTACCGCCGTCGGGGGAGGTAATGCTCGAGCGGTTGCGGGCTCGGGGCACGGAGGATCAGGCCGCACTGGCCAGGCGAATGATCAGCGCGCTCGAGGAGTTGCGCTCGGTTACCGACTATCATTACGTCGTGACGAATGATGTGATCGAAGAGACGGTGGCTCGCGTGTCAGCCATACTCGATGCTGAGATGGTTCGGCGCGACCGCCTGCGGGACCTGGATGCATCGGTTCGCGTGCTGATTGCACGGCTGCACCGGGAAATAAACGACAAGCCACAAGAGGAGTGATCATGAGGGTTTTCACGCCAGTCGAGGTGACGCAGCACGTCGCCAACAAGTATCTCGCTGTGCTCGTCGCCGCCAAGTTCGCACGTATTCTGAACGAGCGCCGGCTTCCCGGTATGAGCGCGGTTCACGAAAAGAAGCTCACCACACAGGCGCTCGAATCGCTCGCGCTTGGCGAGATTCCGCACCGCGTAATCACGCGCAAGCGCCCGTAGGGCACGCGCGCGCGTGCGTCCGTTCGCTGGGCAGCGCATCCTCCTCGGAGTTACCGGTGGCATTGCCAGCTACAAGGCGGGATGGCTGGCGAGACTTCTCGCCCAGGCCGGCGCCGAGGTAGATGTGGTGCTCTCGGCTGGCGCACAGGAATTCGTTCGACCCCTCACCTTCGAAGGACTGACAGGGCGCGAGGTTTATACCGGGCTTTTCGATCCCGGTCACGCGCTGGACCACATTCGCCTCGCGCGCGAGGCACAGGCGGTGGTCATCGCGCCGGCAACAGCCGACTTCATGGCGCGCGCGGCGTCGGGACAGGCAGGCGATTTGCTGTCTGCCACCCTGCTCGCCACCACCGCGCCGGTGATGTTCGTGCCCGCGATGAACGATCGCATGTGGGCGCACCGGCAAACGCAGTCCAATGCGGCGCGTCTGCGGGACCTTGGTCATGCGGTACTGGAGCCTGACGACGGTATGTTGGCCGCCGGCGAAGGAAG
>DATKDD010000124.1:0-4186 GCA_035512875.1 Gemmatimonadaceae bacterium
GATGACGACGCCGAACAGCGCCGCACCTTCGATCAGCGCCGCGAGAATCAGCGCCGCGGTCTGAATCCGTCCGGCCGCCTCAGGCTGCCGCGCCATGCCCTCGACCGCCTGTCCACCAATGCGGCCGATGCCAATGCCCGCGCCGATTACCGACAATCCGGCGCCGAGGCCCGCGCCGATCAGCGCGAGGCCCGTGCTGTTCGATGGCTCGGCGGCCACCTGCAGCAGGGGAAGAAATTCACTCATGTCTTGCTCCACGTGTCAACGTTATGCTGCCATTGCTCCGCGCCGCACGCCACGGCGTGTGCGCCACCCGTCGGCGAGACCCGGGTCTCAACGGGCATCCCCGGCACCTCGGCCGGGTACATCATCGAAGGTGAGCAACCTCCCTCGATGTCCAACGAATGTTCTCCGCGCCGGAATCGGGAATCGGGAATCGGGAAACGGGAAACGGGAAACGGGAAACTACCGTTCAACGGGAGTCCCGACCCCCGACCCTCGACCCTCGACCCTCGACCGCTCAATGATGCGCAGTGCGGATCTGTCCAATGAACACGCTGGCCAGCAGCGCGAAAATGAAAGCCTGGAGGAACGCGACGAAAATCTCGAGCATCATGATCGCCACCGACATGAACAACGGCGCGATGGCGATCGCTGCCCCCGCTCCGCCCGATCCGACGAAGCTGAAGAACAGCCCCATCAGCGCGAGCAGGATGATGTGCCCGGCCGTCATGTTGGCGAACAATCGAATGGCCAGCGCAAACGGCTTGGTGAACTTTCCGATGATCTCGACCGGCGTCATGATCAGCGTCATCGGGGCGTTCATGTACCATGGATTGTCGTGCGACCAGTACACCACGGTCCATACGTAGCCCCGCCCTAACGCCCGCATCCCCGCGATCTCGACCACGATGAAGGTGATGATCGCCAGCGTGGCAGTGACGGAGATGTTTCCGGTGGCCGTCGCCCCCCACGGCATGAGGCCGAGGAGGTTGGCGAACAGAATGAAGAAGAAGAGCGTCAGTGCGAACGGCACGTATCGCTCGCCATTCGGACCAACGTTGGGAATCACCACCTCGTTGCGCAGGTAGAGCACCAGCGCTTCGATGCCGGCGGCAAATCCCTTTGGCGCACCAGCGCGATGCGTGTGCTTCCTGTGCGCCACCGCCGCCGTGATCAACACCGCACAGCTCAGAAATGCCGCGAGCAACAGAAAGACGACGTGCTTGGTCGGTGACAGATCGAGCGTGAGAGGTCCCAGATGGATCGGCTCCCAGCGCGGCAGATACACCTTGTAATGAAACGGCGCCTTCCAGTAGGGCAGGTCGAGATACCGCGAATTGGAAATGTGCGGCGTAATGAAGTCTTCGGACCCGGCCGCCGGTTCGTGCGCAGCCTGGGCGCCATGCTCTGCGGCCGCGTCGGCAGACGGCGCCACGACCGCGAAAGTGTCCTGCACCGGTGCCGTAGCCGCCTGCTGCGCCGCCAGAGGCGCGACGCACAGCATGAGCGAGCAGAAGGCTGCAAGCAGCTTCATAGCGAAAGCAACAAGGGTTCGACCACCGAGGTTACGAACAGAAATATCGCGAGAAACAGGGGCGCATTCTCGGACATTCCGAAAGCAGACACGATCAACAACATGTAGACGAGCAGCGTCACCAACCGCACCGCCATTCCAACGCCCCATGCGGCAATCACGTTCGCCGGACCAGCCAGCTTGAGAAGCGCGAACGTGAGCAGCTGCACCCCGAACGCAACCACCCCGCTTATCCAGATCGCTTCAATGTCGTCAGGCGTCGGAAAAAAGCGCCCCAAAATCAGCGCCGAGACACCGATCAACACCAGCGCGCTCGCCGCGAACGCCGCCACCGCACGCATCACGCCTTCGGCTCCCGGTCGCGCCTGGCTGCGTCTTCACGGTTTTGATCGGCCATCAACCGCTTGTACATGCTACCGATCCCCAGCGCCGCTCCTATGAAGACACCGGCGATCGTGAACCACTGCGTCTGGAGACGCCGGTCGAGCCACTGTCCGGCGAACACGCAGATCAGAATCAGTGCGGCAAACTGCAGCCCGATGCCCGCATAGGCGGCACCGGATACGTCCATTTTGTGTCGCCCTTCACCCACCGGGCTCCGCGACTCCTCGCGCCTGCGCTCGTCGCTCATTCCGGCGCGGAATCTAGACGCTTGTGAAAAAAAGCGCAAGCAAAGCCGAGCGTGTCAACGCGGCCCCGCAAAGAAATCTTCCAAGACACGCAAGTTCTTTCCAAAGCGTCACTTACGGTGACGTTTGGCTTGACCGCTCGTCTATTGAGCCCTAGCTTGCAGCCCAAAGTGCCATCCAGTCTTTTTCGTGCCCACGAGTTGGGCGGATTTGTATCGTGAACGCCTCCCGGCTGTCCATTTCTTTCCTTTGCGCCGGCGCTATCGCCCTGGCGTGCGGACCGCGCGCCCGCGAAGCGTCCTCTGATTCCGCGGCCGCCCGCACAGTCGAGACGCCCAAGGACGGTGCGATGCTCGCCAGTTCACTCGACGTCATTGTCGGCGACGGGGTCGGCCTCGCGCTGCACGTGACAAACACCGCGAGCGAGCCGCTCGAAGTGAGATTCTCGAGCGGGCAGACGTACGATTTCACGATTCTGGATTCGGCTGGAGTTGAAGTCTGGCGGTGGAGCGCCGATCGCATGTTCACGCAAGCGCTGCAGACCAGGACGGTCGCCGCCGACCAGACGGTGACGTACGAAGAGCGTTGGAACCCTGTCGGTGTCTCGGGCCGCTTCACGGCGGTTGGCCGCCTCAACAGCACCAACGTGCCACTCGAACAGCGCGTCGATTTCACCTTCCCCTGAGGCGAGTCACGGCGGCCCCCCGATAGAAACGCCATGCTCGCGGCTTACGAATCGTATACATCGACGCTCTCGTCCGCATCGCTCGCGCCCACTAGCTTCCCACGGACCTCAACGGGCGACGGACGTGGCGACACAGACGAGACATCAGGATGAAGCCGGGGAGCGCGATCTCGAGCTCCTGGAGCGGTTGTGCCACTCGCGGACTGCGCTCTTAAAGCAGATTGGACGCCGGATCGTTGGCCAGCACGACATCGTGGACAACGTGGTGGCCGCCCTGCTCGCCGGCGGGCACGTGCTGCTGGTGGGCGTGCCCGGGCTGGCGAAAACGCTCCTCGTCCATACGGTTGCCCAGGCGCTCGACCTCTCCTTCTCGCGCATACAGTTCACGCCGGACCTGATGCCCAGTGACATCACGGGCACGGAACTGCTCGAGGAGGATCACGCAACGGGGCGGCGCATCTTCAAGTTCGTCCACGGGCCGATCTTCGCGAACATCGTGCTCGCCGATGAGATAAATCGCGCGCCGCCCAAGACGCAGGCCGCGCTACTCCAGGCCATGCAGGAGCACGAAGTGACAGCCGCCGGGAACACACACAAGCTCCCCGCGCCTTTCTTCGTCCTCGCTACGCAAAACCCGATCGAACAGGAAGGGACTTATCCGCTTCCCGAAGCGCAGCTCGACCGCTTCATGTTCGAGCTGCGCATTCAATATCCGACGCGCGAGGAAGAGGAACAGGTGGTAATGACGACCACGGGCGATGAGACGCAGGAGATCTCGCCGGTGCTGAGCGCGGAGGAGCTCCTGGCGCTGCAGCATCTCGTCAGGCGTTTGCCGGCGCCGCCGACGGTCGTAAAGTACGCGGTGCATCTGGCGCGTTCAACACGGCCTGACTCCGAAGAGGCGACAGCGGAGGTGCGCAAGTACGCGAGCTGGGGCGCCGGGCCTCGCGCCTCGCAATACCTGGTGCTCGGCGCCAAGGCGCGGGCGGCGATGGATGGACGGACCGTGCCTGACGTGGATGATGTGCGGGCGATCGCACTGCCGGTGCTCCGCCATCGGGTGGTGCTCAACTTTCAGGGTGAGGCCGAAGGGATGAATCCGGAACGGCTGATCTCACTCGCCGAGCGGCGCGGATAGGCTGGGACTGGCTGACGCGAGTTACTGGATTCCCGCCTCACGCTGTAGCCATCGCACGTACGCAATAATCTCCTCCAGCTCCCTCTCCTGCACCTGCGGCTGCGGCGGCATGTCACCAAACCGCCAATGGTGCGCGGCGACACCGCGTTGCACCGCGAATCGAAACGCTGCATCGCCATGGTGGCTGGGCACATAGA
>DATKDD010000125.1:0-4065 GCA_035512875.1 Gemmatimonadaceae bacterium
TGGCGCCCACCCCGCTTCTTGAACCCCAGAGCCTCAAAAACTTCGCTCACCTCTTTCGTGCCTTGCTGAACCCGCTCGATTACATAGTCCAAGTCACCGGATACGTAGATACCCGGGGCGTGGATCTCGATCGCGGAGCCCCCCACCAGGGTGGCAGCATAGCCCTCCGGCTCGAATGCGTCGTGCAACACACCGGCAATCTCGGCCACCTGTTCGGCATGAGCAAGCGGATTCTCCGCAAGACCCGCCGCCAGGATCATCTCGAGTCTCGCGCGGAACGCGAGCGTGCTGTCAGACATCGTCATTCACGTTCAGGTTTCCATCCAGGGCGCGCCACCCGCGATCACTTCTGCCGCCGCCTTGCGAAGGCCTTCCGAAACACTTCGTCCCCGGGCACGAGTTCAATCTCGCCCCTGATGACCTGCTCGGCACGCCTGTCAACCTCGCGCATCCACGCCTCCTCGACCGAATCGGTGGGAGCGGCGTCAATGCTGGCGATGAGTTTGTGCGCGAGGCTAGCCCGATCTTCCACTGGAAGATTCAGGACCGCGGTTTCCAAGTCTTCTTTCGACATGGTTGATCCTCGCCGGTTGGATGTTCTCCCTCAGCAATATACCCCGCCCCCTCATGAAAGGGGAATCCCGGTTGCCGGCACTATTTACCCTCGACACGGGCGCCGCCCGCGGCGGGACGCGCGCACGGTTGGGCGACGATCACGCTCGCCACGGCCTATAGCTCTCCGAGTGGGATGCCCATCCCGGCTTGGATCTCGCGGAGGCCCTGCTGCACCCGGCCGAAGGCGTCACGGACGTCGTCCCAACCTGCCTCAGAGTCGTCCCGCCTGGCTATGGATGCGCCGCGCCGGCCTCAATAGATTGGAAGCATGGACAACGAGACGAGGGTGGCATTCGCCGAGCTGCGGACCGACATGCAGGCAGGTTTCGCCGAGGCACGCGCGGAGCGGCAGGCGGCATTAGCGGAGGCGCGGGCGGAGTCGCAGGCGTCGTTCGCGCGGATCGATCGCTGGTTCGAGCTGAGTCAGCAGCAGTTCCAGGAGCACCGCGCCGAGTTCCTCGAGCTGCGTGAAGACGTCCGGGAGCTGAGCGGTCGTGTCAATGCCATGAACGGGCGGATTGATCGGCTCGAGCAGCGCGCGGAACGGGTGGAAGCAATGCTGGCCGCGTTCATCGAAGAAACGCGCGAACGCTTCAACTCCGTCGACGAACGCTTCATCAGCGTCGATGAGCAGCTCCGCACGCTGACCGCCCGGTTGCAGCGGTTCGAGCAGCGGATCGAGGACCGGAACGACGCGATGTCGCGTGAGATCGGGATGCTGCGCGAGCAGACGCAGCAGGTCGACGCACGCACGCGCGGTGTCGAGATTGGTGTCGACGACCTGAACGCGCGCCTCGACACGTTCGCTGACGATATGCGGCAGCGGTTCCGGTTGGTCAATGAACGGCTGGCTGTTTGAAACGCTTCACGCTTCACGAGCTGTTGTCAGTAGGAATGCAATCAGCCCGGCGGGGAGCGCCCACCCTCCCTCATGGCGATTCAACCCCGACCGCGTAGCCACCACGCCGGGGGACTTCCCGGATGCTGCGATCGTCTGGAATGCACGTCCCCACGCACGATCCACAAATTTCGACTCCAGACATGTCTGTGCAAAGGAGGCGGAGACGAAGTCGATCTCGGCTCCGGTGCTCGATCGGTAGTAGAGCAACCGGTCGTGTCGCATCGCGGCACCGGGCCACTCCTCCTCCAGCGCCCGCAACAGCGCAACGGCCAGCTGCTGTTCGGAGAGCGCTGTCGGGTCCGGCGCTGCTCCGGCACCGAACTCCGCTGCCAGACGCGCCAGCCGCGGGTCGGTGAAATACCATTTCGACTGCGAGCGTGGTTTCGGGGCCAGGCCCTGCTCGCGATTAACGGGGAAGGCGATGAACGCTCTGCGGAGCGCGTCCAGGCGGCTCTCGGCCGTGCTGTGATGAACACCGGTATCCCTGGCGAGGCCGTGCAGGGAAAGGAGAGAGCTGAGAGCGGATGCCAGGGAGCGAAGAATGGCCTGCGTCTGGGTGTGCGTCAGTCCCGACCCGCCAAAAGCGTCGCCGTGAATCACGTCCCATAGAGCATCGGTGAGAGCCTCGTCGCCTGTCCGCGCTCCCGGGTTGCGCAGCTCTGCCGCCACTGCCTGCGGGTATCCGCCCACGCGGAGATACTGGTCCCACGCCTGGGTCAGAGTGGGCACCCAGGGCAGATACTCGGCAACAAGAGATTCCAGCGCATCGGCATCGCCCAACTGCGACACGCGTAGACCGGGCGGATCCGGCAGCTCCCGACCCAGCGCGCTGGCAACATCGACAAAGCCCATCTGGAACAGGATCCGATCGCTTCGCTCAGCGTTCCTGCGGCCCGCCAGCAGCTTTCTCGCCTCATCAAACCGGGCGGATGACGAGCCTGTGAGGACCACCGTGTCTGCCGAGAATGACGGATGGTTGTCTCGCAGACGCTTGATCTGCTCCGGCCACGCCCCGTCCACACCCGTGATCTCATCGATGATCCAGAGTCTTTCGCCAGGCTCACCCGTGAGCCACTGCTCCGCTCCTCGCCGCACGATGTCCACCAGATCCCGATCGCTCCGCCCTTCCACCGATACGTGCAGAACCGTGCGTGGCGCGGAGCCGCTGCGCAGTCTCCCGGCAATCAACTGCTTCAGCGCCGTCGACTTTCCGGACCGCCGAGGTCCCCGGAGTATGTAGAGGCCGCCGGTCGTGTAGCCGTGAAGCGGCCTGGGTTCCCAGGTCAGCGGGGACCGCCGCGCCGCGCGCAACTGCACGTCCGCAGACTCCCAACCGTCGGCATCGCGCCACCACGGGTTGGAGGCGATCAGTTCAGCGTCGATCTCGGATAGAGACATGGGCATAGGCAGACCTAAATATGGCTATTATTCACATCGGCGCGTAATAAGTATAGTTATGTCTCGCGCGTAGAGCAAGAACCCGCCCGAGAGCTTTGACGCCTCCGTACGTTATGCCTCGTACGCGCTCACCCCGTTGAGGAGCACTTCGTCCGGTAGTGGCAGCCCGTCGAACGGCTCCTGCCGCCCGATTCGCTGTACCGCCTCGAACAGTATGTCCAGGTGCGGCCGGACGCGTTCACCGAACTCACGCTCCATGTAGACGTCCCAGTCGTCGCGGTACGGGTCGCCGTATCTCAGGCGGATCGCACCCAGCCCGAGGTACAGATCCACGAGCTCCCAATCTTCCTCCGCGAGTGCCAGCGGCTCGATGGCGACGTCGTGTCCTCCGGGTCCTGCTGCGGCTGGCGCAGCCTTCACGTGGTGCAGCACCGCCTCGCCGGCGCCCGTCAGTCTGCAGGCCAGCCCCATGCCGATGCGCTCCCGCTCCACGAAGCCGTGCGCCGACAGCAGCGCCGTGTGGCGCGACGCAGCCGCAACCGACACCCCGAGCCGGTCGGCGATCTGCGTGACGGTCAACGTCGTCGGCACCGGACTCAGCGCGTCCAGCAGCCGCAACCGGATGGGCTGCGCGAGCGCACCATAGCGCCGCGCCGCCGCCTCCCACGCCATGTCACCCGCCGCTTCAGCCATGTTCGTGCATCGCGATTGCGACCTCCCCGCTCGCCACCCTTTGCGGCCTTGCGCAATTCGTTCAGGCCTCCGTCCAACATGACACGGCCCTTCCCGCGTCGGAATGGCTGCCCGCGACAATGCGATACGCACCTGTACCAATCCGTCAACACCGGTTGCCCGGCCCGGTGCAAGCGATATTGCGTAAAATGCGTAATACTGTAAATTACAGGTATGGAATTTCGCATTTCAGCGACGGAACTGGCCCGCGGGCTGGGTGATATCCTCGGCCGGATTCGCTATCGCGGCGAGGTTTTCACGGTCGAGCGCAACGGTTCGCCGGTCGCGGTCATCGGGCCGGTGCGTGACGCGCGGCCGGGCAGCCTGACAGATGCCATGAAGGCATGGCTTGGTGGTGACAGGGATCCGAGTTTCGCGGACGATCTGGAGCGGGTATCACGGGCTGACTTGCCGCCGGG
>DATKDD010000126.1:0-5288 GCA_035512875.1 Gemmatimonadaceae bacterium
GGGCAGCTGCGCGGTGGCCCCCAGATCCCAGGTCGTCCGCGTTCCCGACCGGAACACCGGTACCCCTGCCGGGTCGCTGACCTCGATGTCGAAAACCTCAGCGTTGCTCCGGCCCGCGAGCACGGTGGACGGTAGCAGGTCGCCTGACGCCAGCAGGCCGGACAGAATGCTGCCGAGAGCGGCTGCGTCGTGATCGAAGCCGTAAATCACGGTATCGCCCCACTGCGTGGGCATCGAACGGACACCGAGCAGGTGCGTCCGCCCATCGAGCGCCACCACGCGCATGGCGTATCCCCATGCCTCCTGAGACTGCCGCCCGAGCTCGCCAATCATGCGATTGAGCGCCCGCGACTCGGCCGCGAGCATGGGGCGCAAGCCGCGGTCGCCACCCACGTCGCCATCGGCGCGCCACCCGTCGACGGCGGAGGGCGCACGATTCACTGCCACCCCTAACGTGTCGCTGCCGAGCGTGAATCCCAGAAAACGGACCGGCAGAGGTCCTCGCCGCGCGCGGTGACAGGTGCACCGCTCATCGTAGTAGAGATAGTGGCCCAGTTCGGAGACGTCCGGGATCGAGGGACTTTCGTGCAGACCGTCCCCGTGATTTACCGCGCCGAGAAGCTCGTCCGCCACCTCGCGCAATCGAACGGCAAGGTGCTCGCGATAGCTCCAGGCAGCGAAGTGCGCGTAATCGCGGAGCGCTCGTTCGGCCATTGCCTGGCTGGAGCGCTGGGAGCGGTACGCCTGCACGGCCAGCAGTACCACGCATGCCAGTCCGCCCACGAGCAGGATCTGGAGCCAGAGCGTGGGCGGCCGCCCGGAGCGGGTTCGGAGCATGCTCGCAAGGTGGAGCCCGGGCGGGAAATCGGGGAGGTGCGAGTTGTGAAGAAGCCGTGAAGAGTCACCGGTTGCGTGACACCATTTTGCATCCGACGGCAACGCCTTTCCTACAGCAGCGTCCAATCTCCCCCGCCGGTGGCGAGCAGCACGACGTTGCACACGAGATAGAGCAGATCGTAGTACCATCCGTCGTTCTTGCTGCCCCAGAAGCCGCTCTTCCAGACGAACATCTTCTTGCCGATCGCGCCGAGCATGACGCCGATGAGCAACACGGCCGCGACCTGCACGAAGACGCCGAGTACGAGCGCAATCGCACTAGCGAGCTCCACGGCGCCTAACACGCTCGTGGCGGCAGGCGACATCCCGATGCTTTCCCCACGCTCCTTTGGCTTCGTGAGGTGCGACCAGCCGCTCGTACCGAACACGAGCGCGATCATGATCCGCAGCAGCAGCAGCGAGAGCGGCGTGTAGGCAGCGAGTTCGGGCACGAGCATGTGAGCCTCGGGCGGGTTGAGGGAGAAGCGGGATCCCTGGTCCGAACCCGACGATCAAGAAACACGCCCACTGCGTTCCGGCAGTTCTGCGCCAGGGTTCACAAACGGAAGTGCAAACGCATGTCTCGCAAGCGAGTCCCGCTGTCAACCGGTTCCGGGGGTGATTGCGCCATGCGCCGGTGTCGCAGCGCCGAGGGTGCTCCGAGCCCCCATTCCGTCACTTTGTGTGTCCACGTCCCACCGAGCGTTCCGCCGCGCAGACAGAATCGTCCTTTATCCTGAGATACCGCCCTCATTCCAGGGTTGATGCGGCAACCGCAATCACCTGAACGAGGCCTTCAGGAACACGACGCATGTCTGATTCCCGCACGCTGATCGGGTTGATCGGATTGGGAGTGCAGCTCGGAGGGTGCATCCTCCTTGCCGCGCTGTTCCTCGTGTTGCGTCGTCATGCCACCGGACGTGGTTACTTCCGCTACTGGAGCGTCGCCTGGGTGGTCGTGGCGGTTGCCATTGGTGCCCTCGTGGTGCGCTACGGCTTTCTGCCGCACATCAGCGTTGTTTCGGCGGCGGATGAAAGCCTCGAAGTGCGAATTCTCTATTTCATCTATCAAAGCGCGAAGCTGATGTACGTCGCGCTGCTCTTTGCGGGAACCGCATCGTTCGTCTCGGGTGTCCGGTTGCGCGGATTCGTCGTGTACGTCAGCATCCTCGCGATCGCGTATGGCGCCATGTCCGTGATCGTGGTGACGAGTCTTCCGCGAATCGTCCTGCTCCAGTGTGGTGTCGCCGTACTCGCGTACGCGGCCAGCGGCGCCATGTTGTTGCGCCTTCCCCGTTCCCGTCGAAGTGTGGGCAGCAAAGTGGCGGCGGGAGCGTATGCAGCCATGGCCATGATGTGGACCTCCTACATTTTCGTCTTCGCCTGGCCGTTCATGACGACAGCAGATTTTCCGGCGCTGTTCTCGAATGTGCTGATGCTCAACTCGTACGCCGACATCATTCTCCAGATGCTGCTCGGAAACGGCATGGTGGTGATGCTGCTCGAAGATGCCAAGCGCGAGGTCGATGCCGCGCACGCCGAATTGGAGGTGGCGCACGACGAGCTGAGCCGATCGACGCATTACGATGCACTGACGGGTGCGCTCAATCGCCGCGCGTTCGAGGAAGGAGTCGGGCTCGATGTTGCGCGAGCGAGCTTCGGATCGGCCGCGGTGATTGACCTCGACAACCTCAAAATGGTGAACGACCGCTTCGGCCACACTGCCGGCGACCAGCTCCTCCGACACCTCGTCGCGGTGCTGCGCGAAGGGCTCCGCCCTACCGATCGACTGTATCGATGGGGTGGCGACGAGTTCCTGCTCATCGTGCCGGGAGTGAAGGCAGCCGATGCCGCCGAGCGTTTTGAGCGGGCGATTCAGTCCGCGCGGCCGCTGCTCACCACCGCGGCGCCCGAACCCATCCCGGTACTGGCCAGCCTGGGAGCGTCCGGCTTTGGCGGTGCCGAAGATCTGGTCAGCGCCATCGAACGGGCTGACGCCGAGATGTATCGGCGGAAGCTGCGGAGAAAGACGCCGGTCATTGCGGGATGAGCGGCGCTCGACGCGCGGTGCGGGGGTTTTGACAAAGGGCGGCGCCACGGCGCTGCCCTTCCTCTTGGCTAACCCATGCATCGGTGAGCGCGTCCAACCTCGGGCATCGCGGGTTATCTTTCACAATTCGGAGCTGGCAAACCGATCACCCGCATCGCGCGTCGCGCGTCGCTAATCCCTGTCGCCATGTCGCCTTCCCGCCTTCACGAACTTCACGAAGCCGGCCAGTCCATCTGGCTCGATTACATCGACCGCCCGATGCTGTTCAATGGCGACCTGGAGCTTCACATCCGTGAGGACGCGCTCATGGGGATGACGTCGAATCCGACGATCTTCGAGAAGGCGCTTGCCGAGGGATCCGCTTACGACGAGCAGCTCTCCGCCGCCCCTGCGGACCACACTCCGTGGGAGTTGTTCGAAGCGGTGGCCAGCGATGACGTGCGCCGTGCATGCGACATTTTCCTGCCGGTCTACGAGCAGACGAATGGCCGGGATGGCTTCGTTTCGCTCGAGGTGTCGCCGGGGGCGGCGAATGACGCGGAGGAATCCATCGCCGAGGCACGGCGACTGTGGGCGCTGGTCGACCGCCCTAACGTGATGATCAAGGTGCCGGGGACCGCTGCGGGCGCCCTGGCGGTCCGATCCCTGATCGGTGAAGGAATCAACGTCAACATCACGCTCCTCTTTTCGATTGATGCCTATCGTGAGGTGATCGAGGCGCACATGGCCGGCCTCGAAGACCGCCTCGCGTCCGGACGGCCGATCGACCGCATCGCGTCGGTCGCCAGCTTTTTCGTGAGCCGGGTCGACACCGAGGGGGACAGGCGAATCGCCTCCCGTCTTGCAGATGCCTCACCTGGCGAGTCCGGACGGCTGCGCGCCCTCGAAGGGCGGCTGGCGATCGCGAACGCGCAACTAGCCTACGCGCTGTTCCGCGACACGGTCGCCACCGACCGTTGGCAGGCCCTCGCCGCCCGTGGCGCGCGGGTGCAGCGTCCGCTGTGGGCGAGCACGAGCACCAAGAATCCGGCCTATCGCGACGTACGCTACGTCGAGGAGTTGATCGGCCCCGACACAGTCAACACGCTGCCGCCCAAGACCCTCGAGGCTTTCAAGGATCACGGCGTGGTGCGCCGCACGGTCGATGCCGACATTCCGGGCGCCCGAGCGGTGGTCGACGAGCTCGACGCGCTCGGCATCTCGCTCGAGGACATAACGCGAGTGCTGCTGATCGAGGGCCTCGCATCATTCGGCCAGTCGTTCGACGAGCTGCTCGCCGGGCTCGAGCGGAAGATGCGCGCGCTGACTCACGCGTCGTCGTGAGCGACGGTCGATCGGCGGCAGCACGAGTCGCGCGCACCAAGATCGTCTGTACGCTTGGTCCAGCCTCCGCCTCTACCGACGTGTTGCGGGAATTGATCCGTGCGGGAATGAATGTGGCGCGAATCAACTTTTCGCACGGAACGCACACGCAGCATGCCGAGACGATCGCAAACGTGCGCGCGGTGGCGGCGGAGCTCGAGCGCCCCATCGCGGTGCTCGGTGACTTGCAGGGTCCGCGAATCCGGATCGGGGAGCTCGAGCACCCCCGGATGCTCACCCCCGGAATGGAGCTCGTGTTTGCGCCCGAGGCCGTGGCGGTGGGGGATGAGACCCCCGTTACCTATGACGCTCTTGCGCAGGACGTGAAGGACGGCGACCGGATCCTCGTCGACGATGGCCTGATCGACCTGGTGGTGACGTCGGTGAGCCCCCCGCGCCT
This sequence comes from Gemmatimonadaceae bacterium, assembly GCA_035512875.1. Lineage (GTDB taxonomy): Bacteria > Gemmatimonadota > Gemmatimonadetes > Gemmatimonadales > Gemmatimonadaceae > JALZIF01. The sequence continues at coordinate 4,689 of DATKDD010000126.1, forward strand.
GCGAGCGCGTGTGGTGCATGGCGGGCAGCTCCGCAGCCACAAGGGAATGAATCTGCCCGGCGTGCAGGTCTCCGCGCCGTCCATCACGGAGAAGGACCGGGCCGACATCGCGTTCGCCGTGCAACAGGATGTCGATTTTCTGGCGCTCAGCTTCGTAAGGCGCCAGGAAGACGTCGAGATGATGCGGGAGCTGGTGCCCAAGTCGGTCCTGATAGTGGCCAAGATCGAGAAGGACACCGCGCTCGACAACATCGACAGCATTGTCGCCGCATCGGACGCCGTCATGGTCGCCCGCGGGGATCTGGGGGTCGAACTGCCCTTCGAGAAGGTGCCGATCGCCCAGAAGCGGATCATTGCGCTGGCAAACACGTTAGGGCGACCGGTGATCACGGCCACCCAGATGCTCGAGTCGATGATCACCAACCCGCGGCCGACACGGGCGGAGGCGAGTGATGTTGCCAACGCCATTCTCGACGGTACCGATGCCGTCATGCTCTCGGCCGAAACGGCGACGGGTGCCTATCCGGTGCTGGCGGTACTCGCAATGTCGCGCATCATCGCCGAGATCGAGCGGCATCCGCCTCCCCGCGAACGGCGGGC
>DATKDD010000127.1:0-22409 GCA_035512875.1 Gemmatimonadaceae bacterium
CTCCACTCGTGAGGCGCTCACCAGACTGTCGAACGTCGGGTCATCGTAGAAGGAGACATTCGCGCCGTTCTGGCCCGCGTTGTCGCCGTGCAGCAACGGATAGAGGAAGTTTTCCGCATCCGGGTAGTCTGCGTACCAGTCCTTGAGCACGAGATCCGTCTCACCGTTGCGTGCGGCGGCGCGCATCGCGGCTGCCTCGCGCTGCACCAGCGTGGCGCGGATTCCGGCGGCGCGCAGATACGCCTGGATCGCCGAGGCGACGTTGGTGAACGCCGCGTCCTGCGAATGCCACAGCTGGAGCTCGATGCCGTCAGGATGACCCGCCTCGGCGAGCAGTTGCCTTGCCCGGGCAACATCGTGTCCGTACGGCGCTCTGGTGGTGTCCGCGCCAGCCAGCGAAGGAGGGATTACTCCCGCGGCGAGGCGGCCGCGCCCGCCGATGAGCGCATCGACGATGCTCTGGACATCAATGGCGTAATTGAGCGCCTGGCGGACGCGTGGATCACGAAGCGGACCTCGCGTGACGTTGATCCCCACGTACCAGAGTCGAAGGGCGGGTACCGAGACAAGCTGGGCGCGGTCTCCCGGTCCCCCCGATTCCTGCCAACGGCGCGACTCCGACTCCGGCACGTAAAGCAGATCGACGTTGCCAGATTCGAACTCGGCCACCGAAGTGCTGGGTTCGGGAATGATCCGTGCTAGAAGAGAGTCGGTTGCAGGTGCTCCATCCCAATAGTCCGGGTTGCTCGCAAAGAGTAGGTAGTCGTCATGGCGCCACTCGACGAGCCGCCACGGTCCCGTACCGATGGGCCGTTCCCCGAAGTTCGGCGGAATCGAATCGGGGACGATCGCGGCGACCGGCATCGCGACCAGTATTGGGAAAATGGCCAGCGGTTCTTCCAGCGTGACGACGACGGTGCTGTCATCCGGTGCGGAGAGGCCCGAGACGCTCTCGGCCCGCCGATCCGAAAATGCAGTCGCGCCCGCGATGGCGGAGAGCATCGAGGCCCCACCGCTCCGCGTCGCGGGATCGAGCACGCGCTGCCAGCTTCCCACGACGTGGCGAGCAACGAATGGGGTTCCGTCGTGAAACTTAACGCCTGAGCGGAGGTGAAATGTGTACGTGCGCCCATCGGGCGAAACGTCCCATCGCTCCGCCAGACTTGGCTCCAGCTGGGCATCCGGACTGAACCGAGTGAGGCCGTCGAAGACGTAGCTGACTGCCCGACCAGTCGGAACGTCGGTGGCCTGTGACGGATCGAGCGACCGCGGATCGTAGCGATCACGCGAGTCGATGATCGTGTTGCGGGCGGGGACGTCATCGCGCCCGCCGCAGGCGATCGCGCCGGTCAGCGCGAGCAGAGCGAGAGTTCGGCGGATGGACATCGGTTTACATTGGAGCGCGAGATCATGCTGCGTTGACACGCAGCATGGGGCGCGTGAACTTATCTGTCTCTAAGGTGAGCGTCAACATTGAGTTATCTGCTGGTCGTCGATGACAATGAAGACATGCGGCTCATGGTTCGCGAGGTTCTCACGTCGGCTGGGCACGACGTCGAGACAGCGCCAGACGGACTGACTGCGCTTGCCTCGGTCGAGGTGCGGGAGCCGGATCTCATGGTGCTCGACCTCGCCATGCCCGGGATGTCCGGAATCGAGGTGTGCCGGGCGCTGAAGCGAAACCCGTTCAAGGCGCGAATCCCGATCCTCATGCTGACGGCGCGTTCCGAGATCGAGCATAAGGTGGCGGGATTCGAAGCGGGGGCGGACGACTACCTCCCCAAGCCGTTCGATCCAAGGGAGCTGCGTTCGCGTGTGGTGGCCATGCTGCGACTGGTTCGTCGTGAAGGTGACCGCAATCCGACGAGCGGACTGCCAGGCGGTAAGGCCATCGAAGAGGAGATCGAACGGCGCGCGAAAGCGGGGGAACGCTTCGCGATCTGCTATATCGATCTCGATAACTTCAAGGCGTTCGCCGACAGCTTCGGCTTCTCCACTGCTGACATCGTGATTCGTGACATGGGTGCGGCCATCGTGGACGTGGTCGCGCGCGTTGGGGGCGCGCAGGATTTCGTAGGACACATTGGTGGTGACGACTTCATTGTCGTCACGGATGCCGGTCGTGCCGATTCAATAGCGCGTGAGGCGGCGACGCGCTTCCGGGACGTTGCGATCGGGGCCGTAGGTGAGCATGCGGTGTCTGCAGGAAGCTTCATGGGCATCGATCGCGACGGCAAGGCGCGCGACTTCCCTATCGCGCGGCTTGCGGTCGCGGTTCTGCTCGTGGAACCGGACCGATGGGTTTCGACAGGGCACATTGGGGCGCTGGCGGCGGAGGTCAAGCGGCGCGCCAAGCAGCGCGGCCCGGGCACCATCTTGGTGGAGGCAGTGTAAGAAGGGGTCGAGGGTCGAGGGTCGAGGGTCGGATGCAGACAGGGCGATGGAGACTCGCGACCGCAGGGTGATTTCCGGCTCCCTACCCTCGACCCCCGCCCCCCGACCCCGATCCTCGACCCTCGACCCTCGACCCTCGTGACTTACTACTTCCGCCGTCGCCTGACGCCTGTCGAGCAGTGGCCGGCCGTTGCCGCTGGCATCGCGGCTGGGGCGACGGCGTTTTACATCGCGCGCCTGCTGTTGCAGAGGGAACCGCTCCGGCCTGACGACCGCATTGCCGGGCTCGTACGGGGCGACCCTCGACCCTCGACCCGCGACCCTCGATCCCGCGCCAGGAGCGCAACCCGCGGTAATGTCGGCTCGCCCGCTCGGGTTCGGGCTGCTCCTCGCATTGGTTCTCGTAGGGTCGTCCACTCGCGCCGCGGCGCAGGATCTGATCTGCGATCCAGGCGATCGTGAGGTGCGGCGCGTCGAGTTCGAGGGAAACACCGCGTTCAGTGATGAGCGCCTTGCGAGCGCGATCGCGACGACCGCCTCGAGCTGGTGGAGCCGGGTCGGCTTGTCGTTCCTTGGCGCTCGCCGCTGTCTCGATCCGCTGGAGCTGCAACGCGACGTGCTGCGGCTCCGCTACTTCTACCGGCAGCGCGGCTATTACCAGACTCAGGTCGACACCGCGGTCGTGCCGCTGGGCGACGACATCGTCGCGGTGCACATGTCGATCGCCGAAGGACCACCGGTTGTCATAACGTCGCTCTCCGTCTCCGGGCTCGACTCCATGCCCGGCGGCGAGCAACTCGCGCAGCTCCTGCGCCGGATGGAGGGACGCGTCTACGATCGCGTGCAGCTCCAGTCGATCGTCGACACGATCGTTGAACGCCTGCACGACCGCGGCTACGCCAACGCCCAGCACCTGCTCCGGCAGGATTCGGTCGACTACTCGCGCAACGTGGCGTTGGTCGACCGTGAGTTCCTCCCCGGACGCGTGCATCGCATCGCCAGCATCGACCTGGAGATTCTGCCGGTGCGCCCCGCCGAAGCGCCGTCGATCCACGCGGGCGCCGTGCGGTCGCTGCTTTCCTTCGAAGTCGGCGACATCTATCGCGAACGCGATCTTTTTCGCTCTCAGCGCGATCTTTACCTGCTGGACGCCTACCGCCACGTCGAGATCCGGTTGCGCACCGATTCCCTCCAGCCGCCCGGCGACTCGCTGCTCGCGGTGGTGGTGCGCCTGAGCGAGCGCGAAATGACTTCGGTCCGCGCCGGGGTCGGCTGGGCGACGCTGGACTGTTTTCGCACGCAGGCACGATTGATCAATCGCGACTTTCTCGGCGGCGCGCGCCGCATCGAGCTCGATGCCCGCCTAACGAAGATCGCCCGCGGCGAGCCGCTCGATTTTGCGCAGGCGCTCTGCACCGGCCAGAGCAAGGACGACCAGTTCAGCGACACGCTCAACTACTACGGCGGCGTGACACTCCGGCAGCCCACTCTGCTCGGAACACGCAACGTTCCGTCGCTCACGCTTTACAGCGAGCGCCGTTCGGAGTTCCAGGCATACGAACGCACGACGCCGATCGGGTCGGTCCTCTCGCTCACCCGCGAACAGCGCCCGCGGTTGCCTCTTACGCTTGCCTATCAGTTCGAGTTCGGCCGCACGCGAGCGGAACAGGCGGTGTTCTGCTCCGTGTTCAACGTCTGCGATCTGGGTGACATCGCCCGGCTGACGCGCCGCACCCGACTTGCGGTGTTGAGCGCGACCGCGTCGCGCGACCGTACCGACAGCCCGCTGGAGCCGACCCGAGGCGATCAGGTGCGGTTGGAGCTGCGCCACGCCTCGGCGGCGATCGGTTCGGATCCACTGCTCGAGTTCAACCGAGCCGCCGGATCGGCTTCCTTCTATCTGCCGTTCATTCGGGGCACGGTGTTGGCGTTGCGAACGCAGGGCGCCGTCGTGTTTTCTGTCAGCTCGCTGCGCGGTGCGGAGGAGTTCGTGCCGCCGCAGGAACGTCTATACGCGGGTGGACCGACTTCCGTGCGCGGGTACAACCAGAACGAGCTCGGACCTGTCGTATATCTGGTGACGGGAGCCGATACTGTACTCACTGCTGGCGGCGACACCTTGTTCCACGCCGGCCCTACCGCGGGAATCGAGCGCGCATCACCCACTGGCGGAAACGCGCTGCTCGTGGGAAATGCCGAGCTGCGGGTGCGAAGCCCGTTTCTCCCCCAGCTACTCGACTGGGTCGGATTTCTCGATGCGGGGTCTGTCTACAATCGCGGGTCGGAGAGGTTCTCTCTCGATGATCTGAAATGGACCCCTGGTGTCGGTCTTCGCGTCTCGTCGCCGGTGGGGCCACTGCGAATGGATGTGGCGTACAACGGGTATCCGCGACGTGCCGGAGCGGCGTATCTGATTGATCCGATCGACATCGGTGATGGAGAGGGCAGCGAGAGCGATCGAGCGCCCCGGCTGCTACGCTGTGCCAGCCCGGGGAATACCCTCCCCTCGGGAGTAGGCGGCGCCTGTCCGTCGACGTTCGCACCGCCGTCCAACAAGACGTTCTTCTCGCGACTCGTGTTCCACTTCAGCGTTGGGCAGGCTTTCTAATGGGGATGCCACGGCGGAGGACGGTGGTTCTCCTTACCGGAGCGATGATCGTCATCCTGACGATCATCTTCGCCGGCATTGCCATAGGCATCACACAGACCGCGTTCGGCCGCGAGCAGATTCGGCGCCTCGTCTCCAGCCAGCTGTCCCGTAGCGTCGAGGATCGCGGCAGCCTCACGCTCGGAACGCTTCACGGCTCGCTGCTCACCGGTCTGACGTTCGACTCGCTGGCGATTCGCGACGCCGAGGACTCGCTGTTCGTGAGCACCGGTCCCATTCGCGTCACGTACGACATCAGGGATTTGATCGATCGGCGGCTCAGAATTTCACATCTGCGTGTGGAGCGTGCGGTGGTGCATTTCCGCCGTCACGCCGACGGGACCTGGAACTACCGCCGGGTCTTCCCGAGCGGTCCGCCAAAGCCGCCGAGTCTCGATAGGCGTATAAGCGACTTCATCGTAATGGACAGCGTCGAGGTGCTGGATTCTCGCGTGACCCTTACGCAGATGTGGTCGCCACCCGATTCCCTCCGTGGGGCACGCCGCGACAGTGCCGTTCGCGTCGCGCTCGGAAGCTGGGGATGCGGCTCCGGTAAATGGGACCAGCGCGAGTTTCTGGAGCGGCCATGCGGAGCGGAAATTCGTGAGTCCTCGGAGGGGCTGACTCGCACCTATCGCTGGTTGGTGCGCGAGGCTTCGCTGGGACGGGTCAGGCTCGCCGATCCGGACAGTGCCGGGCGCCAGTTCGAGGTCCGCCGGCTCGACGTAGACGAGCCCGATCCGCCTTTCTCGTTCCGGAACGTGCGCGGATCGGTGCGCTGGCTCGGTGATACAATCTGGATGCGTCTTCCGCATTGGGATCTGCCGCGTTCCACCGGCAGGGCAGCGGGACGCGTGCATTGGGGCGCTGGGCCAATGCGATACGACATCACGGTACGGGGTGATTCGGTGTCGCTCGCCGACATCAACTGGGTCTATCCCACCCTTCCCAGTGCCGGCGGGGGCAGCATGGCGTTGCGCATTCGGAACGATACGACCAATCCGGATGTGCTGGACTATGCGATCTCCGACATGGATGTGAGGTCCACGGGCTCGCACTTGCTTGGAAGCATGACGTTCGGTGTCGGCGCACCAGTGCTGATCGTAAAGGACCTGGATCTCCGCGCCGATCCAGTGGACTTCCGGCTCATCGAGCAGCTGAACGGCGAGCCGCTGCCGGTGCCATGGGCGGGCCAGATCACCGGCACGCTGCGCGCGCGCGGTGGGCCGGTTACACGATTCGCGGTGAATGACGCGCAGCTCGTGTTCCGCGATGCCCACGTGCCCGGTGCGGTTACGCGCGCGCGCGCCCGCGGCGCGCTCGACATCCTGGCGCCGTCGCGCACCAAGTTTCGCGGGCTCGATGTGGATGTGGAGACGCTCGACCTTCGAACGATCCGGTATCTGTACCCCAATTTCGCGCGGCTCGGCGGCACGATCGGCGGTCGCGCGACGCTGGACTCATCGTGGCTCGATGTACGATTTCGCGATGCGGATCTGACGCACCTTGACGGGCCCGGCACGCCGACCCGAGTCACCGGCAGCGGACGCATAACGTATGGCGAGCAGTTGATGTACGACGCGTCGCTCGAATTGCTGCCTGCATCGATGACGATGCTCGCGCGTTCCTATCCGATCATTCCGTTCCGCGGCCCGTTCCGCGGTCCGATGCGCGTGTCTGGCGTGATCGACAGCCTTTCGGTGGAGACGACGCTGCGTGGGGCGGGAGGAGAGATCGGATACACCGGCTGGGTCGACGCGGACTCGATAGGCGGCTTCGCCGTGTACGGCGAGATCCGCGCGCGCGACGTCGATCTGGGACCACTGTTCGACCTGCCTTCGCTTCCGTCGACTCTGCTCAACGGCCGGTTCGTCTCGGCGTTGCGCTTCGATTCACTGGCGAACATGCGCGGCACGCTGGCGGCGACGCTTGGCCGATCGGTGGTCGACTCGATTCGCGTGTTCCCGTCGGGGGCCCTGCTGCGGTTCGCCGACGGACGGATGATGGTCGACTCGCTGCGACTCGAGACCACAGCCGCACTGGTGACGGCGCAGGGCGGGCTTGGACTCGAGCCGGCGGTCGAGGATTCGCTGCGAATGACGATCGTGGCGGACTCGATAGGCGGCCTTCGTCCGTACCTCCGGCCCGGCGAGCCGGTCGATTCCACGGCGACCCCGTTGGCGGGGTTCGTTCGGCTCAATGCGACGCTCGCAGGCTCGGTCGGAGCATTGCGCGCCACTGGAGACGTTAACGGCGTCAACCTGGGGGTTGGCGAGGAGCGCGCTGACCGTTTGCAGGGCGGATTCGATTTGTTCGACCTTACGGGCGTAATGCACGGGCAGGCGACGCTGGTGCTCGACCAGCTCCAGCTGGCCGGCATTCGCCTGGCGCGCGGCGAGCTGACGGCCGGTATCCGCAACGATGGATCGACGCGATTCACGTTGTCGGCCGAGAGCGAGACCGGGCCCCGCCTCGGGGCGACCATGGATGTGCAGGTGCTCGGCGACAATACTTCCCTGACGCTCGACTCGCTGGCTCTCGTGATCGACGAGCGGGTGTGGGCGCTCGCCCGGCCGGCGCGGATCCAGATGGACTCGACAGGCATCGCTATCGATTCGCTCCTGTTGCGCCAGAATGGGAAGGGAGCGTTCACGCTCGCCGGAGCCATCCCGCGTCAAGGCCCAATCTCATTCGGCATCCAGTTGGATTCGCTCCCACTCGGCGACGTGGCAACCGTAATGCAATCGCGTGCACCGTACTCCGGTTGGCTTACGATGACACTCGATGCATCGGGCACGCGGGCCAGTCCCGTGTACTCCGCGCGCGCTACCGCGGATAGCGTTCGTATCGGCGCTACCCTCGCACTGCCTCACGCCAATCTCGATGCTCGATACGAGAGGCGGCGCGCGGCCGGCCGCCTCAATTTGCTGCGCCGCGGCATACCGGTCCTGTTCGTGACCGCGACGCTCCCCGTCGACCTTGCTCTCGTTCCCTCGGATCAGCGACTGCTTGCCGAGCCGCTCAACGCGCGCATCGAGGCCCGGGAGGTGGATCTGGCCCTTCTGCAGGCGATGGCGCCCACGCTGTTCTCGGATGTGCGCGGGAGTATGACGACGGAGGTGACGGTCGGCGGCACCTGGGAGCGACCGACCTTCGATGGCGCGCTTCGCGTGGCTGACGGTACGATGGGCCTGCCCGCGCTCGGCATAACGCTTCGCGAAGTCGATGCCGATGTGGCGATGACACGCGATTCCGTGCGCATTGTATCGCTCAGCGCGCGCAGCGGCGAGCGGAACGGTTATGCATCCCTCACCGGGCGTATCGGGCTCGACCGGGAGTCGCTCACCGACCTCGACGGGCTTCGCTTCGACCTGCGCCTGGTCGCAGACAACTTCCAGGCGATGCGACAGCGACGGGTGGCCGACCTCGACGTGAGCGGTGATCTTCGCCTGACCGACCGATTCACCAGTGCGCGACTGGCGGGGAACCTGACGATCGAACGGGGCACGCTGTACCTGCAGGACCAGCCGACCAAGGAATTGGTGGCGCTGGACGATCCGGACTTTCGGGATGTGGTTGACGTCGCCGAGCTCGAGAGCCGTGGAGTACTCCGCGCCCGCGGTGTCCTCGACCAGCTCGTTGAGAACCTGACGCTTGACAACGTTTCGATCTCGATTGGTGATGAGGTCTGGCTCCGGTCGACCGCGGCGAACATCAAGCTCGGCGGTACGGTGGGCGTGCTGCGCACCGGCGACCGTCTCGCGCTCGCCGGAACGGTGACCGCCAACCGGGGAGAATACCGGCTCGATCTGGGTCTGGTCCAGCGCCGATTCGACGTGACGCGCGGAGACCTGCGCTTCTTCGGCGAGCCGGGAATCAACCCCGCCCTCGACATCACCGCGGCCTACACCGTACGCCAGGTGGATCGTCCCGACGTGCGGATTCGCGCCGACATCGGGGGCACGCTGCTCGATCCGCGGCTGGCGCTCTCCAGTGATGAGCGCATCGCCATCAGCACCACGGAAATCCTGAGCTATCTCGTCTTCGGCGCTCCTACGTTCGCGTTAGGGCAGGAGAACACCGCGGCGATCAACCAGGCCATCGCCGCGCTGCTGCCGACGGTGGGAACCCTGTTCGAGCGCGAGCTGGTCGAGGAGGTGGGATTCTTCGACCTCTTCCAGATCCAGACGCCGGCGCTCGGGCAGCAGGGCCTCACCGACCGGAGCTTCCTATCCGGTCTTCGGCTTGGCGTCGGCAAACAACTCGGCGAACGGACGTTCGTCACCGCCAACGCCGGCTTGTGCGCCATCAACGAGCGGTTCACCGAGGCGTTAGGCGTCACCGTCGAACAGCGCCTCGACAAGGGATTCAGCCTGCAGTTCGGTACCGAGCCGGCGACGATCTCGCTGCTGTGCGATCGCGGGGTGGCCGACATCAACACGCCGCGGCAATTCGGATTCGACCTCTTCCGGGAGTGGAGCTTCTGAGGAGCCCGGTGCTCCTCATAGCCAATCCGGGCTCGCGGCGAGGTGCTCAGCTTGCCGCGCGAGCGGAACGCGCATTTCGCGAAGTGGGCGCCGATGTCGTGGTCCACTTCACGAGTGGCCCTGGAGACGGAGCGCGCGTCGCGCGGGCCCGCGCCGCGGACTTCGCCGCCATTTTCACGCTCGGCGGCGACGGCACCGCGATCGAAGTGATAGCCGCGCTGGCCGATACAGGCACCCCGGTCGGCGTGCTACCGGGAGGAACGGGCAACCTGGTTGCTCGCTCGATGCGTACTCCGCTGAATCTCCGGCGGGCCATACACGCGCTCCTCGACGGGGAGCTCGCCCTGGTCGACCTCGGGATGATCAACGGCGCGCAGCCGTTCGCCTTCACGCTGGGGATCGGCCTGGATGTGCGGATGATCGAAGCAGCGTCGTACTCTCTCAAGCGCCGGTTCGGAATCGGCGCCTACGTCTTTGCGGCATCGCGCGCGATCGTCCGGCGGGAGACCTTCCGCGTACGCGCCACTGTCGATGGGGTGACCGTGGAACGCGAGGCCACCTCCGTGATGCTCGCAAACTTCGGATCGGTCCTGAACGATCTGATGCAGCTTGGCCCCGGTATCGTGGGGGATGACGGAATGCTGGACTTGTGCGTCTTCTCCCCAGGTACGTTCGGCGACGCGTGTGCCATAACCTGGAGGCTGGTGCGAAAGAACTTCGCGCCGCATCCCGGCATGTGGTATCGTCCCGGACGTGTCTTCCACATTGAATGCGATCCGCCTCAGGCGGTGCAGTCCGATGGCGAGATGCGTGGACAGACGCCAATCGACGTACGAGTTGCGCCGAGAGCGGCGCGGCTACTCCGTCCTCGCGCAGCCGCGCGCGAGGACCCGTCTCGATGAGAAAATCCGGTGCATTCTGACGACTCTGGCGACACCGACAACGGGGCGAACGGCCTGACCACGCCGGTAGGTGCGGCGGCGGTACAGTACGATTCGCTGACCGCGCTGTACGGCCCGATCATTGAGACGACGACCGACGCCATCGTCATCACTGACCCGCGCCGGCGCATCGCATTCGCCAATCGGGCGGCGGCGGCGCTGTTCGGCATCGGAATCGACCGCCTTATCGGAACGGCGGTCGCGGCACTCACTACCCCCGACCAGCTCGACGAGATTGCCCGCCGCGAATCACTGGTATTTGCCGGGGATCCGCAGTGGTACGATACGGAGATCGTGCGGACCGACGGCGAGCGGCGAATGGTATCGGTCAGCTCGGCGCCGCTGCGCAGCGACTCGGGTGCCGTGATCGGTGTCGTGGCGTCGCTCCGCGATGTCACCGAAGAGCGGCGTGCCCGGATCGCGGTGGTGCAGTCCGAGGGACGCTATCGCAACCTGTTCGAGTCGGCGAGCGACGCTATCTACACGTTGGACGGAAAGGCGCACCTCACGTCGGCGAATCCGTCGACGTGCGAGATGTCGGGCTACACCCTTGATGCGCTGCTTGGCCGCAGCATGACCGCGCTGATCGACCCGGATGAACTGGAGGTGGTTCGCGACAATTTTCGCGCGGCGCGCGCAGGTGTTCCCTGCCGCTACGAGTGTCACTTCTACCGCGCGGATGGACAGCGGCGCCTGGCATCGGTCACCAACACACCCATTCACAGGGGTGGCGATGTAGTGGGCGTGCTCGGGATCGCGCGCGACATCACCGAGGAGCGTCGCCGGGACGCCGAGCTGCGTCGGGCACACACGCGCTTTCAGCGGCTCGTCGAGTCGGCGTGGGACGCAATATTCACCGTCGACGCGCTCGGCCGGTTCACAAGCGTGAACGAGGCCCTGGAGAGTGGACTCGGGATTCCGCGCGAACGATTGATGGAAATGCAATTCATTGAAGTGATCGAGCCGGCCGACCGTCCGGCGATGCGTCAGGCGCACGCGACGGCCATGCGCGGGGAGCGGCAACGCGCGGAAGTACGCTTTCGCGATGAGGCCGGCCATTTGCGCATTGGTTCGCTCACGCTCACCCCTTTGGCGGACGAGGGCGTGGTGGTGAGCGCGCTCGGCATCGTTAGGGATGTGACCGATGAGCGGCGGCTCACGGAACAGCTGATGCAGCGGGAGAAGCTGGCGGCAGTGGGGCAGCTGGTGAGCGGAGTGGCGCACGAGCTGAACAATCCGCTGGCGGGGATCCTCGCATTTTCGCAGTTGTTGATGGCTACGCCGCACTCGGATTTGGCCGTGCGCGATGCGGTAGTGACGATGCACAAGGAAGCGAAGCGGGCGGCGAAGATCATCTCCAACTTGCTGCTGTTTGCGCGGCAGCGGCCGCCGGAGCGGACGGAGACCGACCTGAACCAGGTGGTTCTGGACGCGATCGAGCTGCGGCGGTATGCCTTGCGCACGCACCAGGTCGATTTGCATACCGATCTCGATCCGAAGCTGCCGCGCATTCCCGCGGATGGCTCGCAGCTTCAGCAGGTGTTTCTGAACCTCATCAACAACGCCGAACATGCGCTGTACGACCGGGCGGGAGAAAAGCGGCTGACGATCACGTCACGGCACACTGGTGACACGCTGGTGGTGACCGTCGCCGACAACGGACCTGGCATCCCCGAGCAGCTCGCCGATCGCATCTTCAATCCATTCTTCAGTACCAAGAGGGTGGGCGAGGGGACGGGACTCGGCCTGTCGATCTCGGATGGAATAGTGCGGGAACACGGCGGGCAGGTGCGCCTGCTGAGCGGCCCTGGCGAGGGTGCGGTATTCGCCGTCGAGCTTCCGCTTTCGCCGCCTAACGAAACCTGCACGTCGAAGGGCGGGGAAGACCCCTTCCATCTACTTCTGATGGGGACGGCGTCGAGAGAACGCGAGGCGCTCGAGGCGTGTCTGGGCTCGGCGGGCCATCGTGTCACGAGCGTATCCGACGCGACCGATGCGCTCGCGCGGATCAGCGCCACGAGGTATGATGCTGTGCTCGTCGATCTCCGCTCGATGGACCGGCGCGGTGACGCCCTGTTCGCCACACTGGCGGAACGCGATCCCCGGCTGGCGTCGCGGTCGGTCGTCATGGCTGATGCTGGCGCGGAAATTCCGCGCTCGGTCCTTCTTCGCGGCGGACGTCCGGTCGTCCACGCGTCGCAGCCGGCAGGTGCGATTGCGGAACTGCTCTACACGGAGGCACGACGGTCATGAGCGAGACGCCGGAACGGGACGCAATGGTCTGCCGGGCGTGCGGCAACTCCGAACGCGCGTCCGAGGGCTATCCGTGCGATGGGTGCGGGACGTTCATCTGCCTGCGTTGCTCGATGCAGGGCGTGACGTTATGCAAGGCGTGCGCAGCGAAGGCACCACCCGCGGCGAAGAAACCACCGGCGAAGTGACTGCCGATTTCGGCGGTCTGGGTGTCGTGGTCGGGCACGCGACGGATGTGGAGGGCGGCACCGGGTGCACCGTAGTCCTCGGCGCGGACGGCGCTTTGCGTGGGGGCGCGGCAGTACTCGGCCGCGCCAGCGGCACGCGAGAATTGCACACGCTGGCTCCGGAGCACCTCACCGATCGCGTGGACGCGGTTCTCCTGACCGGGGGCTCGGCCTACGGACTGGATGCGGCCGCCGGCGTCATGCGGTGGTTGGAGGAAAGGGGACGCGGTTTTCCGGTCGGCGGCGGGGCGGTGGTGCCGATCGTGCCGGCAGCCTGCCTGTTCGACCTCTTTCCGTGCGGCTCTCCGCAGTCGCGTCCTACCTCCGCGATGGCGTACGACGCGTGCGAGACGGCGACAGCACGTGATGTCGCGGAGGGGAGTGTGGGGGCAGGGACCGGCGCGACGGTGGGCAAGGGGCTCGGCAGCGGCCACGCGATGAAGGGCGGTGTCGGATGCGCCGTGCTGGAGGCTGAAGGGGTGCGGGTCGGAGCGGTCGCCGCGGTTAATGCGTTAGGCGATGTCCGTGATGCCGGCGATCGGATAGTCGCCGGCGCTCGCGGTGCGGATAATAGCTGGCTCGACCAGCGTATGCGGCTGCGTTCGGGACCGGCCGGTGACTTTGGCGCCCTCGCCGGAGCCAACACCACCCTCGCCGTCGTGATTGCGTCGGTGACGCTCTCGAGAGTGGAGGTAACGCAGCTGGCGAGGGTGGCGGCGGCGGCGTTTGGACGCAGGATTTCTCCGGTTGGGACGAGCTTCGACGGTGATGTCATCGTGGCGATGTGTCCCCACTCCGGTTCATCTGCTCCTGTGCTGGCGGTGGAGATGCTGGCGGTGGCGGTGCTCGAAGAAGCAATTGAGCGCGCGGTTCGCCTGGCGCGTGGGCGTGACGGGATTGGCGGCGCCGCTGACCGGATCACTTCATGACGAGTGCCGGCCTGATCGTCACCAGCCCGATTGCCCCGTTGCTGGCGGAGCCGCGGGCCGCGGCGGAGCAGGTGTCGCAGCGGCTGTCGGGTGCGACGCTCGAGGTGCTCGAGGTGCGCACACCGTGGTTTCGCGTGCGAGGTGCGGACGACTACGAAGGCTGGGTGCACGCCGGGTACGTGCGCGCGATGGTGTCCCGCGAGATCGCGCGCCGATTCGCCGGCGGCAGAATATCGCTAGGATGCCTGGCGGTGACGGCCGAGGGGCGTCGCCGGTCGTTGCCGCTGGGCGCGCTTCTCGCCGACGACGAAACGGTCGAGTCGGGAGACGTGATAGAGTCGAGCGCCGCACGGGCGCGATTTCCGCACGATCCTGCCGCGGCGGCGCGTACCGCGCTCACCCGGTTCGAGGGCGCGCCGTACCAATGGGGCGGTGTGACTCCGTGGGGCGCCGACTGCTCGGGGATGGTGCAATCCGTGTTCGGACTGCACGGCTTCTCCTTGCCACGCGATGCCGCACAGCAGGCGGCGGTCGGCGAGGCCATCCCCGACGTGCCCGAGCGATTGGCGCCTGGCGACCTGATCTTCTTCTCGAACCGCGACGACCGGGGCGTCACCCACGTGGCCATCGCGCTCGGCGAAGCGCGAGTGGTGCACAGTGCGATCGGGCGAGGCGGCTGGTCGGTCGACCGCCTGACGACGATCGAGGATCCCTATGTGGCCACACTGCGCGGGCGCATTACCGGCGCCCGGCGCATGATGAGCCACCGCGGCTAGCTGACCAACCCGGTTGGACGCATGGTCGCACCCCCGCTGCGCACGTGCAGCGGAACCTGCACGACCGCCTGATCGTCGACCGCTATCGCCATCGTGTACGTGCCGGCGCGATCGATCGGCAAGTCGAGGGCGGCGATGAGCGGCATGTCCATCTCGGTTACTCCAGGCGGAGGCGGGCCCACGTTCAGCTCGCCGACGGTGGACCACGTTTCCTGCGATTCGGGGTTCAGCCAGCGCAACGTGAGCGAATGTGCGCCGGCATCATGCGGTGACCCCTTCAGGTGCACTACCAGATGTGCCCGCGGGTGTACCGTGGGGAGGGTAGCAACCTGCACGGCATCGAATACGCCGAGGATGTTGAGCTTTCCTTCCTGGGAAAGGTTTGCAGCGTCGGCGAAGAGTGCAAAGGTGACGTTCATGGGCGCAAGCTAGGCTCGCGCGAGCATTCATGCCAGCGCTCCCCAACATTGCGTGCGCGGCCTAGCTTTCCGGGATGGCTTCACGCAGCGGCGCGGTCGCGCCCGGCTCCGCGGATCCGATCGCCCGGCCGGGCGTTTCCACGACCGACCTGATGCTGCTCGGTATGAGCATCATCTGGGGCGTGAACTTCAGCGTCGTGAAGTACGGCACGACGCAGCTGGCGCCGCTGGCATTCAACGGCATTCGGATGACCATCGCCGTGCTCACGCTCGGCGCGCTCGTCTGGGCCCGCGGCGGTCTGCGACTCTCGTGGCGCGATGCAAGATCGCTGTTAGTGCTCGGCCTCCTCGGCAACGGGTTGTATCAAATCCTGTTCATCGAGGGGATCGCGCGCACCCGTGCCGGGACCGTGGCGCTCATACTGGCTGCCGGACCGGCATTCGCCGCGCTGATCGGGCGGGTGATGGGCGTGGAGCGGGTGAGCGCGCGCGGATGGGGCGGGATAGCGCTTTCGCTAGCTGGTATCGCACTGGTGACCGCCGGTACGCCGGAATCGTCGTCAGGCTCGACCACTTTCATGGGGAACACGCTGGTGCTGGCGGGCGCCCTGTGCTGGGCAACGTTTTCAGTGCTCCTCAAGCCATATGCCAATCGGATCGGCGCGGTGCAACTTGGTTCGGTCACAATGCTCGGCGGGTTGCTTCCACTGCTGGTTGTTGCATCGCCATCGTTGGCGGCCGTATCGTGGGGCGCGATGCCTCCCGGCGTGTGGCTCGCCCTGATCTACAGTGGATTCGGGGCGCTTGCGGTAGCTGGGCTTTTCTGGTTGCGTGGCGTGCGCGTGTTGGGTCCTACGCGTACGGCCATGTACGTCAATCTTCAGCCGGCGATGGCGTTGCTCGTTGCCTGGTGGGCATTGAACGAAGTGCCTACCGCCGCGCAGTGGGGCGGTGCGGGGGCGATCATCGCCGGCGTTCTCCTGACGCGCTCGTGAGACTCGTCCTGTTCGACATCGATGGCACCATCCTGTGGAGCGATGGAATGGGACGCCGGGCCATGGAAACCGCCCTGGTTGAGGTGTTCGGCTCGTCAGGCGAGCCGAAATACCGCTTCGATGGCAAGACGGACCGGCAGATCGTGCGCGAATTGATGCGCGAGCTCGGGCATGCCGACTCGCACATCGATGAACGGCTGCCGCGTCTGCTCGACCTTTACCTCGAGCGGCTGGAGCGCGAATTGTCCGACGGCACGCGCCGCCCGACACTGTGCGCGGGTGTGACCGAGGTCCTGGCGGCGCTGGAAATGCGCGACGACATCGTACTCGGGCTGCTCACGGGAAATCTCGAGCAAGGCGCGGCGCTCAAGCTCGCGGCGGTGGGTTTGGACATGAACAGGTTCCGGGTGAATGCGTTCGGATCCGACGCCGAGCACCGTCCCCACCTTCCGGCCGTCGCACGGCGGCGGGCGCGTGAAGTGCTTGGTGTCGACATCGCCGGAGAACGGATCGTCATAGTCGGCGACACGCCGGCGGACATCGACTGCGGCCGGGAAATCGGCGCTCGCGCGGTGGCGGTCGCGACCGGCCGGTACTCGGTGCACGATCTCGCCGAACATTCGCCGGCGGCGGTGTTCGAAGATCTGGTCGATACCGAGGCCGTCGTGCGGGCCATTCTCTCGGCCTGAAGCGCGATGACTGCCAAGGGGCACGCGGAGTGGGAGCTCAAGGCAGTGGTCCCGGATTGGGATGCGCTGATCGAGCGTTTGCGATCGCGGGGCGCGGTGCTCGAGTTCGAGGGGCGGTTGGAGGATCGTCGCTATGACACCGCGTCGTTCGATCTGCTCGCCCGGGATCACGTGCTTCGGCTTCGTGCCTATCGCGACCCGCAGGGCAGAGTCGTGCGCGCCTCACTGGATTTCAAGGGCGCCACCGAGCGGCGTGGCGGATACAAGGTGAGGGACGAGCGTTCCACCTCGATAGGTGATGCCGGCACGCTGGCAGCGATTCTGGACCAGCTCGGATATCAGGTCAGCCTGGCAATCGATCGGGTCATTGTGCAGTTCACGCTGTATGGTGCGGTGGTGAGGCTCGAGCGGTATCCGCGAATGGATGACCTGATAGAGGTCGAAGGTACTCCGGAAGCGATCGAGGCGGCTATCGCGGCAACCGGCATCTCCCGGGAGGCATTCACCTCCGCTTCACTGGCGACATTCATGGGGTTGTTCGAGGCGCGGACCGGAACGGCGGCCGCGGTGAGCGACGCCGAGCTGATGAACGGGATTCTTCAGGATCGCGGCCGTGCCTGACGAGCGCATTGCGGAATTCGCGGGTGAGGTCTCGGGGGCGGTGCGCGGGCGGCACGCGCGCGGAGGAGTGACCGTGCGGCTCGGTGAGCGTGGGTTGGCGATGCTCATGGACGCCGGCGAGCTTCGGCTGCCGTACGGGCGGCTCGATGGCTGGTCGATCGACGGCGACGAGATCTCGCTCGCTGTGAGCGGAGGCGACAGGCTGAATCTGCGTGTGACGGGGGGTCCGCGGGCGTTTGGCGAGGCACTTGACGCGCACGCCTGCGTGCTGCCGGAGCTCACCCGCGGCCTTCGCGCGTTAGGGTCTGCGCGCGCCAAGGCCGACGTTGCGCAGGGGACCCTGTTCGGGCCTCTCCTGGCGGCGCGCCGGCGCGCTGTGCGCATGACCGATCCGCGCGACCGCGTGCAGGCGCTGGATGCGGCGCTGCTGCGTCGCGAACTGGCGAGAGCGCCGAGTGTGCTGGCGGTCGCTCGCGTGCCGCGGGCGGGTGCGGAGCGAAGGGCACTCGACGCCGCGCTGGAAGACGCCATCTCTCCGCTGCTTGCGGCTGTCGACGCGCTTGGCGCGGCGGCCACGGCGTTCGCGCGCGCGGCCGGCGCAAGGCGGCTCGTCGCCTGGAGAGGGTGGACCGAGGCGGCGCGTGCCACGTTTGCCGCGGCGGATGCATGCTGGCCCGCCGTGCGTTCAGCGCTCGCCGGCGCGCATGATCCCCCCACACGCTGGCGGCGGTGGACGCGGCTCGGCGCTCTGCTTCTCGCTGTAGCGCCGGTAACGGGAATGGCGCAGCACCGCCAGCTGCGAGTAGACGGAGCAACCGCGGCCGAGCTGCGCGGTGAGGGCTTCGATGTGGTGAGCAGCCGGCCAGGGTTCGTCATTGTCGTGGCCGATAGCACGGAGGCGGCACGACTCGAAGCTACGGGCGCGGCTGTCAGCGAGATCGCGACGCCGGTCGCGCGAGCGATTCACGATCGGGTAGCGCTGCAGACCGGGGCGGCGACCACGGTTTACCGGTCTTTCGATGACCCGCAGCGCGGAATTGCCGCATGGCTCGACTCGGTGGCCTCGGCAAGTCCGATCGTCCATCTCCAGACCCTCGGCGCCTCGATCGAGGGACGTCCGGTGGTCGCCGTGAAGATCGGCGCGCCTGACGACTCACCGTCGCGCCCGAATGTCGTGTTTCTCGCCACCTATCATGCAAGGGAATGGGCGGCGACCGAGATGGCGCTGCGTCTGATCCGCCACCTGGCCCAGCAGCCGGCTCCGGATGCCAGGCTGGATTCACTGGTCGCGCGGCGGGACATCTGGATCATCCCGGTGGTGAATCCCGACGGATACGAGTATTCGCACACGACCGACCGGTTCTGGCGGAAGAACCGGCGGATGAACGCCAATGGCTCGGTGGGGGTCGATCTCAATCGCAACCATGACTATCGATGGGGGCAGGACGATCAGGGCTCCTCGCCGGTGCCCGCGTCGGAGGTCTATCGCGGGACCGGGCCGCACTCGGAGCCGGAGACGCAGGCGATCGCCGCTTTTCATGCGGCGCACCCGCCGGTGCTTGCGGTAAGCTATCACACGTTCACCGGGCTCGTGCTCTATCCGTGGGGGCACGAGTTCGGGCGGGTGCCTGACGACTGGTCTATCTTTCGCGCGCTCGCCGGTACCGACGTGCACCCCGCGGTGATCGACCGGCTACCCGGCTCGGACCGCGATCACTACCATCCGGCGCCATCCTGGAATCTGTACACCACCAACGGCGATTACACCGATTGGGCCTATGGTGCGCGCGGCGTGCTGGCATTCACCCCGGAGCTGACCAGCGGATGGGAGGACAATGCCTTCTATGGCTTCGATTTTCCTGACGACGAGTCGAAGCTGCAGCGCGTGTTCCTCGACAATCTGCCGTTCGCCCTCGACGTGCTCGATGCCGCGGCCGACCCGCTGTATGCGCGGCCGGAAGCGAGTGGTCTTCCGGTTCGCGATATCGAGCTCGAATCGCTGTCGCCGGCAATTCGTCTGCGCGTCCCGCTAGGCACTCTGGCACGCACGGTGGTTCGCGAGCCGGCAGGAATTCCGCTCATGCCGGATACGGCGACCGGGCGCGCCGTACACACGCGTCGGCTCGTGTCTCCGCGCATCGCCCGTCCGGCGCATGCGGTGGTCGACGTAGACGGCAGGCCACTGCGGTACGACGTGCTGGCCGTCACCGGCGCGGAACATAACGACGAGACGTGGACCGCGACTGGATGGGAGAGGGACGGGGGAGCCGTCGCTGGACAGAGCGCATGGGCGTCGGTTCGCGGAACGCTCCGGTCTCCGCCGATAGCCGTGCCCGCCGGCGCCGATACCGTGGCCGTGCTCTACTGGACCCGCTATTTCGGGAACGGGTTCGACCTCGATCCGCACGGCGAGATTCGGGTCAGCAACGACGACGGGAACACCTGGCGGGTCGTGGGGGTGGTCGCCGGCATCGCGCCGGTCTACTATCCCGAGCGGGCGGAGATCGTGGGCGAGTCGGGCAACACGATCCGATTGGAGTTCGCCGCGCTGTTCGACGGCGACATTCTGGCGTGGTGGGTGGACGAGGTCATGGTCGTAAGGCGGAGCGCCGCGCCGGCGCTCGTCGCCAGCGGTCCCGCGATCGTCCTTCCGTCGGAGAATCCGGTGCGCGGACCAGAGGTCCGTTTCACGTGGCCGTTCGAGAACGCCGGCGGAAACGCGGCAGCGTACGATGCAGCTGGACGAGAAGTCTGGCGCGAGAGCGTGGCACCCCTGGCCAGGACGGTTACCTGGCTGCTCGAGCACGACGGCGTTCCGAATGGCGTGTACTTCGTTGTTCTGCGCGCAGGTAGTCGAGAGGCGCGTGGCAAGCTGTTCGTTTTGCGGAGCGGGGGACAGGAATGATCCTCGGGGTGGGATTGGACATGATCGAGATTGCGCGCGTGCGCCGCCTCGTTGAGCGGCACGGCGACCACGCTCTGCGCCGGCTATTCACCGACGGGGAGCGTTCATATGCCGAATCCCATCGGGATCCCGCCCGCCATTTCGCGGCGCGGGTTGCGGCCAAGGAAGCGGCCTTCAAGGCACTGGCTACCCACGCCGCCGGCCGCGGCATCGGGTGGCGTGACATGGAGGTGGTTGCCGGCGGCGGCCGGGCGCCGCGGTTACTCTTTCACGGATTGGCCGCGAGCTGCGCCGGCGAGTTAGGTGTGAGCGCCGCCTGGCTCACCATTACGCACGCCGTGGACATGGCCGCCGCAGTAGTGGTGCTGGAGCGATAAGGAACTGCACTGCTCAACGTGCGAAGTGCGAAGTGCGAAGTGCGAAGTGCGAAGTGCGAAGTGCGACGTGCGAAGTTGTGTTGGCATACCTTCTCACCTCACCCCAAGACTCCGCAGCCTTCCCTCCAGCTCGGTGCGCGCCGTGTCGAGTCGGGCACGGGCGTCCGCGATCTGCTGCTCCGTCTCCGTACGGATGCGCTGCGCTTCCGCCTGGATAGGCGCAGCTCGTTCGCGAACGATCCGTTCCACCTGCGCTCGGGCGTCACGCTCGGCGCGCGCGACCTCCTCGCCGAGTACCTCGCGCACGCGGGCGGCGAGCACGCGGTCGAGGTTGGAGCGCACGCTGAGCGCTGGTGACTGCATGGTTCCGCTCACCGAGGCACTCAGCTCGATGTCGTCCAAACCGGTGATCACGCGAACGGCCAACTCTTCGAGAAGGTTGAGCGGGCGTCCCTGCACCTCGGGGGCCCATCCCACGTCCGCCGCGCGAATGTTCCAGCTGCCGCGAATCTGATCGCCCGTTCGGTCGAACGTCAGCCGGGATGTACCGCGGCCCAGTTCGGCGCGCAGCGGAAGCCCGGGAATGTCGAAGGATGGAAGCGGAACCCCGGCGGCACTGATCGTCATCGAATCGCGCATGCGGCCACGGAGATGGTCCATCACTCCGCCCCCGCGCAGCGACACACCCGCTCCGCCCCCGGTGCGCGATAGCGCGAACCGCATCGGCTGGCCGATTACCTCCGGCGCCGTCGTCAGGTTGGCAATACCGACTCGATAGGTACCGCTGGTCACACCGTCCCCGGAAATGGTGAGGTCGAGATCGCCGCGGCGCAACAGGAACGACGGATACGAGCGTGCCTGCACGAACCGGACGGTCGTGCCCGCGGCACGTGCCCGTTGCGGTCCTGGTTTTCGGCGCGGATCGAGTCCGGGCGGGAGATAGTCCTGCGCCAGCTCGCTCCAGTAGACGAGCTGCTGAAAGCGATCGATCGTCACCTGCCCGAATACGGCGTTTCCAATGTCCGGCGCGGCGAAAGTCGGCAGCTGAAGAAGACTGCGGGCGAACGCAAAGTCGGCCTCGCGGGCCGCATCCACCTGGCGCACGCCGGCGGCGAGCAGCTCGAGCCCCGACCGTGTAGAGCGCTCCAGCTCTTCCACGCGCTGCCGGGCTGCCTGAAGCCCGGTCAGCGTGCGCCGTACATCCGCGATTGCCTGACGCGTTCCGCCGATACCCAGCTGAAGCGGGTTTCGTCCCTGCAGCCGCTCGGCGACCGTGCGTGCCGAATCGAGCGTCTCACGCAGGGCCAGCCCGGCGTATGAAGCGGTGACGGCGGCGCGCACCGAATCGGTTTCCGTCCGGAGCAACATCGCCCGTTGTACGGTCTGCAGCTGCAACGGGTCGAGGACGATCGACCGGATCGTATCGATCGGCGTGAGGCTGAGCAGTGGCACATCGAACTGCTCGCGCCAGTCCTTCACGGCACTCAGCGCCTGCGCGGCAAAGCCGTCCCTGGGCGCCGGCGGCGCGGGGCGCGACCGCGCCGTGCCTATGCGCACACTCTCGATCGCCAAATGCCGGATCACGAGCTTGCGCTCGAGCAATGGATTCCGTTCGAGT
Source organism: Gemmatimonadaceae bacterium (assembly GCA_035512875.1). Lineage (GTDB taxonomy): Bacteria > Gemmatimonadota > Gemmatimonadetes > Gemmatimonadales > Gemmatimonadaceae > JALZIF01. The sequence continues at coordinate 22,279 of DATKDD010000127.1, forward strand.
TCGATCTGTATCCTGGCGGCTTCGACGAGATTCCTCATCGGGTCGAACGGGTCGGCTATGCGGACGCCGGCCAGCTCGACCGCGGGCTCAGTTTCGTGCATCGTCAGGCGGTCGATCTCCACGTGCGTGCC
>DATKDD010000128.1:0-4201 GCA_035512875.1 Gemmatimonadaceae bacterium
AGTAAGCGTTCCAGCCTCCGCGCCGCTCGTCCCGCCGCTCACCGGCGCGTCGACAAACTCGATGTCACGTTCCGCGAGCCTGGCGGCCGTTCGCGCGGCTATGGCCGGATCGCCGGAGGTGCAGTCGAGCAGCAGCGCTCCGCCGCGCATTCCCGCGAGCAGTCCGTCGTTCCCTTCGAGAAGCGCCTCCACTTCATGAGAAGTAGGAAGACAGGTGATCACGACATCGGCCTCGAGAGCGGCATCAGCGGGGGTCTTCGCCGTGCGCGCGCCATGTTCCTCCGCGAACCCGGTAGCGCGAGCGCTGGTCCGGTTCCACACTGTGAGCGGCGGGAATGCCCGGGCGATGTGCGCGGCCATCGGCGTACCGATCGCGCCGAGGCCAAGAAAGGCAATGCGGGTCATTGTGGGGGCATGAGGGTGCAGGAAGATCATCAGGACGCCGGCGAGCGTCAACGCGGTCTTGACGAGTCCCGTGCACGCCCGTGAATTAGGACCGATCATCCGACCATGCGCAGACAGCTCGCTCTTTTCCTGTTGTTCATCGCTGGGCTCTCGTGCGGCGGCGACTCTCCTACCGGGAGTTCCACCTTCACGGGGACATTCGATCTGGTGACCGTCGATGGGACTGCATTGCCGCGGCTGGAGTTCATCAACATGACTCCCGACACACTTTTTCTTACTGGCGCGGAGCTCCGTGTGCTCATTCGCGGGCGGTTGTCGCACGTGCAGCGCACGAGATGGCACACCGCGGTAGCAGGTCCCCGGCCCGAGGAGTCCGACACGCTGGTGCTGAGCTATCGCGAGTCGGGCTCGCAGCTGCTAATCGACTATCCGGTCAGTGCTCCGTACGGCCCTTACACGGACACGGCGACGCTGGATACCGACGCGGTGGTCGTGCGCACGCACGTTCGCGGGCTGCAGCCCGGGGTGATCATCCGGGACCGCAGATATCAGAAGCGTTAGGTCATGGTTCGATCGGGCGGCCCGGCAGTCCGGCCGACCGGTCGCTTTGCCGGTTTCCTTCACCGTCTTGCAATGACGCCACTCCTTGTCCGCCTGATCGCCGGTGCCTCGTTTGCCGTAGTGCTTCACGCCGCCGCCGGCGGCTGGCGCTCAGTGGAAGCACAGGCCGGTACCGGTACGATTCGCGGCGTCGTCATCAGCGCCGCCACCGGCGAAGGGATCGTCCGCGCGACCGTCGAAGCGTCGGGACAGCGCGTGCTGACCAACGACAACGGGCGATTCGAGCTCGGGGGAATCCCGTCCGGAAGCACGGCCGTGCGCGCGATCGCGTTCGGCCACCGTCCCGCAACCGTCCAGGCGACGGTGACGTCTGGCGCGGCAACCGAGGTACGCATCATCCTCGAGGCGCTGCCGGTGGAGCTGGCGCCGGTAGAAACCGAAGCGCAGCGGTCCCGGGAGCGCCGGCTCTTCGAGGAAACGCCTGACGTGGGCGGCTTCTCCATCGCGGGCCGGACGATGTCGCAGCTCCCGGCGGTGGGCGAAGCCGACGTGCTGCGCGTGGTGCAGCTGCTCCCCGGCGTGCTCGCTCGCAACGACTACGACGCAGGTTACAACGTGCGCGGCGGCGAGTCGGACCAGAACCTCGTGCTGCTGGATGGCATTCCGGTATACAATCCCTTCCACATGGGGGGTCTGTTCGGCACGTTCATCGACGATGCGATCGAGAGAGCGGACCTGAGCGCCGGTGGATTCGGAGCGTCGTACGGCGGCCGCCTATCGAGCGTTCTGGACGTCGACAGCCGGGAAGAGGCGCGAGCGGGAGTTCATGGTTCGGCAGGCCTCTCCCTTCTGTCGAGCTCCCTGATGCTCGGCGGCGCGCCGGGCGATGGCCGGACGAGCTGGAACGTCGCCGCTCGGCGTACGTACGCGGACCTGCTCGCAAGGCAGTTTCGCGATGAGGGCTTCCCCTACCATTTTCAGGACGCCCAGCTGCATCTGATGCGCGTCCTGGGCGGGGGCGGTACCATCTCGCTGACCGGCTACGCCGGCAAGGACGTTCTCGATGGCAGCTTCGCCAGTCTCGACGATTCGACCAATCTGGGCGGTGGAGATCTGGTGTTCGACTGGGGGAACGCGCTCGCGGGCATTACGCTGAATCTGCCGGTGCGCCGCCTGTTCGGTGACAGTGCAACGATCATTCAGCGGGCGAGCGTATCGCATTTTGGCACCTCGCTCAATCTGGGGGGCGGCGGACTGCGATTCGAGAACCGCGTGCTCGACCTGCGTCTCAGCGGCTCGCTCACCCGCAGCGGCGAGAAACACACACCGGCGGTGGGCTACGAGGTCGTCAGGCACAACCTGTCGTACGACATTTTCTCGGAGCAATTGACGGCGAATCTGTTCGAGCTGGAGCAAAAGCCGACGACGCTGGCCGTGTTCGCCGAGGATCTGTGGCGTGTGACGCCCTCGCTGCTGGCCCGCATCGGAGTGCGCGCCGAGCAGGTGAGTGACGCGGGGTGGACGGGAATCTCGCCGCGCGTGGCCCTCAAGTATTTTCTGACGCCGGATCTGGCGGTGACCGCCGCGGGTGGGCGTTACGCACAGTGGCTGCACGCGGTACGCGATGAGGATCTGCCGGTGCGCATTTTCGACTTCTGGGTTTCCGCCGACGAGCACATCCCGGTTTCCCTGGCCACGCACGCGGTCCTCGGCGCCGAATCGTGGTTGAGCGACGCCCGTTTCGTGCGGGTGGAAGCGTTTCTGAAGGAGTACGACCGACTGGTGGAGCCGGACCCCGCGGACGACCCGACGGTGCGCGGCGATGAGTTCCGGGACGTTGAAGGACGCTCGTACGGCCTGGATGTGCTCGTCAGGCAGCTGGACCTGGGGCGGCTCAGCGGATGGCTGGCCTACACCTTCACGATGAACCACCGGATCAAGGATGACGAGAGGTACGCGCCCGCGCAGGACCGCCGGCACAATCTGAATCTCATCGCCACATACCGAACTGCGGGTGAGTACGTGCTGAGCGGGCGATTCGGTTTCGGCACCGGCACGCCGTTCACGCCTATCGAAGGGCAGCTGGTACGCCGCGTGTACGATCCGGCGCGACAGATGTGGGATCCGGCCGGCGCGGAACGGCAGACGAACGTCGTCGGCGGCGAGCGCAATTCCTCACGCTACCCCGTCTATCACCGGCTGGATTTCGCCGTTTCACGAACGTACGTGAAACGTCGAACGACGATCACCCCCTACCTGCAGCTCGTGAACGCCTACAACCGCCGGAACGTGTGGATCTATTCTTTCGACTACGAGGACAATCCACCTACCAGCGAGGCAATCTCCCAGTTTCCCATTCTGCCGACGCTCGGCGTGACGGTGGAGTGGTGACGGGCGAGCGAGCGGTGCGTCGCAAGGCGCGCGCGGATGACGGAGCGAGGCGATCCGATTCCCGTTTCCCGTTTCCCCTTTCCCTCCTCACCGTTCTCACCCTTCCCGTCATCGTCGCTTCCTGCGAGTTCGACGAGAAGACGATCGGCGTGGGAAGGCGGGAGGTGATCGTGCACGCGGTCCTCGATCCGCAGCCGGCCACGCAAATCATTCTCGTTGAGGAGCTCCTCTCGGGGCGGGTGCGTATTCAGGAGCAGAAACCCGATCCGCTCGACCCGATCGTGAGCGGTGGTGGCGTGCCCATATCCGGAGCGTTGGTCGTGGTGACCTCGGCGAGCGGAGAATCGGCGATCGCGGTCGAAGACATAACGACGCGCGGCGACGGGAAGGGCGCCGGTGTCTATCGCTTCCGAAACGCGCCGAAGACCGCCGCCCAGACGGACTGGCTGCTCGTTGCACCTGGGGAGAGCTACTCCCTTCAGGTCGAGACGCCCGATGGCGTGATTGTGACCGGGCATACCACCGTACCCAATACGCCGCCCAACTTTTTGGACATCTCGGCTCGGCCGTTCAACCGGGACCGCGACTCGCTGTTCCTGTCCTGGGGGGAAGTACCGCTGGCTCATCGTTACGCAGTCCGCATGGATTCGCCGCGAGGGCCGTTGACGGTGTTCGTCGACAGCCTGGAGTACCTGGTCGCCGGGACGCTGCGGAACATCTTCACCGAGGGATTGCCGGCTACCTTCGTTCCCGGATTCCGACAGACGGTTACCGTGGGTGCGGTGGACGAAAACTATTACGACTACTTCCGCTCGCAGAACAATCCGCTCACCGGAAGCGGACT
>DATKDD010000129.1:0-24453 GCA_035512875.1 Gemmatimonadaceae bacterium
CCGTTCGAGTTCGATCTGTATCCTGGCGGCTTCGACGAGATTCCTCATCGGGTCGAACGGGTCGGCTATGCGGACGCCGGCCAGCTCGACCGCGGGCTCAGTTTCGTGCATCGTCAGGCGGTCGATCTCCACGTGCGTGCCGAGCATCTTGGTCGCCGCCTCGGCGGTCGTGTCGCGCACGATACGCTCGGCGAACAGCACGTAGCACGCGATCGCCAGAAGGATGGCGAGTGTGAGTGGGATGATTCCGCGCCAGCGAATGATCCGGTGGCGCTTTGGTCGTTCGTCAGGCATGGAACCATTGCCAGACGTTGTACGCCTTGGAGGCGGTCACCGCCTGAACGATGCGCCACTGACGCACACGCGCACCATAAGTCGTGCGATATCGTACGACTGCGAGCCGTGCAAGCAGATAGACCGGCACACTCAACGTCAGCCATCCCACCACGCTCCCCAACACCACCGTGTTGCCAAAGTTGGTGAACGGCACGAGCGGGGTGTGATCGAGTGTGGTCCATAGCGGCCGCAATGAAGGGCTTTCCAGGAGCAGCGCACGCCCAATTCGCTCGAATACAGGATCGAGCAGAAATCCGAGCGGTGTGAACAGCGCCCATGCCAGCAGCCCTGCCGCGAACGACACGTTCAACATGATCAACAGGACCACTACGATCGCATTGTGCACGTTGGCGATCGGCGTCAATCCGAGCGCGGCGCCAAGTGCTACTCCCAGCGCGATCTGGTGGGGAGTGCCCTCGGAGTGCAGCGTCTTGACGAGCGATTGGAGCAGCTTGAGAAGTGCAAGCATGGGATGGACGGTTGACTAGCGCGACTGGCAAGACGGAGCGTTGGCCCGCGAACGGCGTTAGTGTCGGCGTTCACCCCCCTCGAGAGGGGCGCGGCCTTCGGCCAGCAGTCTGGCGTTGAAGCGCTGCGATTCCTCGATGCGCTCCACCTCTACCGCCATGGTATCGACTGCGTGCTGCAGCTGCTTGAGCTGATCCGAGATGGCGTGCAGCTCCTTGGGTGCCGCACCACCCCGACTCCGCATCCAGGTAGTGATGACCTTGCCTGCTGTTCCAATCGCAACCATCGCGATCAGAGACGGCAGCAGGATGTCGAGCAATGACGTCAGTTCCGCTGGGCTCATGATACTCGGATGGAGGTTCGCCAGCCTCGCAATTGCAACTTGAGGAATCGCGCGCCCTGTCGCCACCCGGCCGATGGGGATCGAGGGTTCGGTGCACGCGAGAGCGTGAAGCGAAGTGATGGTTTACAAAAAGCGGGAAATGCGAAAAGGGAAAGGGTAAACGGAGAGAGCGCCTGAACGTAACTTTCGCCTGCGTTCCCATTTCCCTTTCCATTTCCCGTGGAAGTCCCGTTCGGCTATGTTTCTCGCTGACCCGTGACCACCGCCGAGCTGTTTGCCCTCCCGTGGGGGCCGCTCCTCATTTTTGGGCTGCGCATCGTCGACGTTTCGCTCGATACGATGCGTGTGATCCTTGCCGTCCGCGGTAGACGCGGCATTACGGCGATCATGGGGTTTTTTCAGGCGCTGATCTGGATTTTCGCGGTGGGCCATGCCATCAGGCACCTCGACAGCGTGTGGCACGTTCTCGGCTACGCTGCCGGATTCGGAGCGGGGACCTTCATCGGCATCTCGATCGAGCAGGCGCTCGCCTACGGCTACTCCGCCGTGCGCATCGTTTCGCAGTACGGAGGAGTCGAGATCGCCGAAGCTTTACGCGAGCGCGGCTACGGTGCCACCGAGATTCCGGCGTTCGGACGCGAAGGCCGTGTCGAGGTGATCACTTCCGTGGTGCAACGCCAGCATCTCGATGACGTCGTGGAAATCGTTCACAAATGGGATCCGAGCGCCTTCATTACCGTCGAAGAGCCCAAGGTCATGAGCGGGGGTTCGCTCGCCGGACGGAGTCCGATGGGCATTCCACTGCGATGGGAGAAGTCGAAGCGCAGCGGGTCCAGATAGATCGGGGAATCAGGATTCGGGAATCGGGAACTGTATGCCGGGCAATCGAGACCGGCTACCCGCCGCCTTACGCGATTCCCGGTTCCCGATTCCCCATACCCGAGCCTCTCCGCCACACCATCCACGCGCCCCCGAAGATCACGAATCCCAGCGCGAATATCTGTGCCAGCGTAATGATGCCGAAGAATCGGTCGTCCTTGGCGCGAAAGAACTCCACGATGAAGCGCTCGAGCCCCGCGAGTACCATGTACACGCCGAACAGCCAGCCTTCGGCGTGCCTGTGTCCGCGCAGCCGCCACAAGATGAAGAACATCGCCATCGCCATCGCCGTCTCGTAGAGCTGCGTGGGGTGCACGGCGAGAACGTCGGTGGGGAGCGAACCCGGTGGTGGCGTTGTGCCGAACTCCCGCTGCATGATCGCCACGGTAGATGGCGGCGCGCCTTGCGGGAACTGGACGGCGAGAGGGCCGTTCCAGGGCCGGCCGTAGTCATCGCCGACCGCCCAGCATCCGGTTCGTCCCACTGCGTACGCCGCGGCTATGGCTGGTCCGGCCACTTCGGCTATGCGAAAGAAGGGGAGGTTTTTCCGGATGATGACGATGCTCACCGTAACGATCCCGCCGATCAACCCGCCCCAGAAAACGAACCCGCCGCGACTGAACAGCGCCGAGGCGTCGCCCACCAGAATGGCGTAATAGACCTTGGCGGAGATGAGGCTGCCCGCTGCCGCCCAGAAGATCAGATCACCTATCGGCGTTGGATCGTGGCCCTTCCTGGCGAGCTCGCGCTGCGCAACGATCTGCGCAATGACGAAGCCTAGCAATACCGCCAGGCCGAATCCCGTGATCTGGATGTCGCCGATCGAGAATTGGAAAGGTTGGTGAACGATCATGTGGGGATGAGCCCGGGGATGGGGAGCGACGCGTGCGCGTCGAGATCGAGCGGCGCTCTTTCGCCCCGCTCGAGATGAAAGAGGCCGGCGCGCGCGATCATGGCGGCGTTGTCCGTGGCGAGCCGTGGCGACGGAGTGTAGACGGTGGCTCCAAGCGGCTGGCAGCGCGCCTGCATTGCCGCTGCCAGCGTCAGGTTACACGCGACCCCTCCGCCGAGTACGACCCGCTGACGCTGATATTGCTCCACCGCGCGTACCGTCTTGCCGACGAGCGTATCAACGATCGCATCCTGGAATCCGCGGGCCAGATCCGCGCGGTCGGATTCGAGATTCGCGCCACGGGTTGCGTTGCGGACAGCCGTCTTGAGCCCGCTGAACGACATGTCGAAATAGTCGTCGTCACCGGGTCGCTGGTCGCGGCGAAGCATGGGGCGGGCGAATCGGTAGCGTTCCGGGTCACCATCCTTCGCGAGCCGTTCGATGTGCGGTCCACCGGGGTACGGCAGCCCGAGCAGCTTCGCCACCTTGTCGAACGCCTCGCCGGCGGCGTCGTCCCGGGTCACGCCTAACAAACGATACCCACCCCAACTCTCCACATCCAGCAGCATGGTGTGACCACCAGAGACGAGCAGCCCGGTGAACGGCGGCAGCGCGTCGCGATGCTCGAGCGCGGTCGCGAACAGGTGCCCCTCCATGTGGTGCACACCAATCATCGGGAGATCGCGTGACACGGCGACTGCCTTGCCGAAGCTCATCCCGACCAGCAGCGCTCCGACGAGTCCTGGTGCATGCGTGACCGCCACGGCGGTGAGATCATCGAGCGTGCACTCCGCCTCGACGAGCGCCCGCTGGACAGTCGGCACCAAAGCCGTCAGGTGCGCGCGTGATGCCAGTTCCGGCACGACGCCGCCGAATACCCGATGAACATCCTGCGAGAGAATGACCAGCGAGCGCACGTCCACGGCATCGCCGCTGCCATCGACGATTGCGGCAGAGGTCTCATCGCAGGAGGTCTCGATGCCGAGCACCCTCATTACGGCAGCGTGTCGCGCGCCGCGGGCGTGAGCGACCCGCGGACACTTACGCGAACGGGCCGCACGATCACCCCCAGGCGGGCCGTATCGAGGGGAACGAACTGCGGCATGGTGTCGCTCAGGCGGATGATCATTCGGCGCGTATACACCGAATCGAGTCCCTCGATGACGGCACGCGGGCCGGAAATGGTGACGCTCTCCGGCTCGATGCGCACGGGGCCGTTGAGCCGCCACATGGTGTCGACCTCTACCGCCAGTACGCTGACCACCGGAACGACGCGCTCGGCCAGCACATCCAGCAGCAGCGTAACGGACCGTGGCAGCACCTCGCGCACACGAGCCGTGATCTCCACCGGCAGCTCGACCAGCTCGGGGATCAACCTTACAGTCAGCGTTTCGGGGGCCTCGGCCGCGATCGGGATGCGGATCACCGGCGGCTGTGCCGCCAGTCGGAACAGGTCGCGTCCCCGGCCCACGACGAGTGCCTGGACCCGCGGCAGCGGGCGCCTGACGACAATGCCGCTGTCGGTAGGCATCGGTTGGAGCTGCACTTCGACGACCTCCTCTGTCGGCTCCTCGATGCTGACGATCGCCCACAGCACCAGAGCGAACGCGATCGCGGCGAACTTGAGCGGAAGTCTCGTCGTGAGGGCCGAGATGGCCCGGCGCTGGATGGTCGTGCGCGGGCGTGGAGTCGCCATCAGGCGGGCCTCGGCTCGGCCAGCAGCTGCCTGACGAGCGCCTGGTTGGCCCCGGAGTTCCATCGCACGGCGCCGGTCATCTTTTTACGAATGACCCCGTCCCGGCCGATGATGAACGTCTCCGGCACGCCGGAGGTCTGATAGCTGCGCTGAATGTCACCGGATGGGTCGTGCAGCACTTCGAACGTCAAGCCGTAGTCCCGGACGAAACCGCGGATCGCCTGCTCCATGCCCGGATTGTCGATGGAGACGGCGACGACGCGGAATCCGGCGGGACCGAAGTTGCTGTACAGCGCCTGAATCTCCGGCATCTCGATGCGGCACGGACCGCACCAGGTGGCCCAGATGTTCAGCAGCACCACGTCGCCGCGGTAATCCGCTATCCCCTTGCTCTCCGATCCGGGGCCTAACGTGGCGGCGGCGAAGTTCGGCGCCCGCGAGCCTACACTCACGAGGAAGAACTGATCGCGCATCGCGTAGGTCGCGGCCGAGGCGCCCCCGGCGAGCGCAAGCACCACGCAGGCGACGATGATCCACTGGGCCCGGCGTGTCATGCCTGCTCCGCGCACAGCGAGCGCAACGCCCGGATCTCCGCCGCCGCGTCGCCGGAGGAGAACACGGCCTGGCCGGCCACGAAGGTGTCGGCTCCCGCGCGCCACACCGAGCCGATCGTCTCGCGCGTAATGCCGCCGTCCACTTCCAGCGCCGCGCGGCTCCCTGTCTCGTGGAGCAGCTGGCGAGCGCGGCGCACCTTGTCGACCGACGCCGGAATGAACTGTTGTCCGCCAAAACCCGGATTCACCGTCATGATCAGCAGCAAATCGAGATCGGGCGCGATCTCGCGCACCGTCTCGACCGGCGTGGCAGGATTGATTGCCACGCCGGCGATGCAACCCAACTCCTTGATGCGCGCGACCTGGCGATGAAGGTGCGGCGAGGCTTCGGCGTGTATCGTTATGACCGATGCGCCGGCGTCGGAGAAGGCCTCGAAGTAGCGCTCCGGCTCCACGACCATCAGGTGACAATCGAGCGGCACGTTCGTGATCTGCCGAAGTGTGTCTATGACCTTTGCCCCGAACGTCAGGTTCGGCACGAACCGGCCGTCCATCACGTCGACGTGCACCCAGTCGGCGCCCCCTGACTCCAGGCGGCCGACTTCGCCGGCCAGATTCGCGAAGTCTGCGCTGAGTACGGATGGCGCGATTCGCACGCTCACAGGTCGCCCGCGGTGCCGGCCGACACGGCGATGGTTACCAGCGCACCGGAGGGCGCTCTCGCGCCCGGACCCGGGCGCTGGCTCACTACCATCCCCGACGGCATCGTGCTCAGCGAATCCGAGTTGATGCGCACGCGAAAGCCCAGTTGCCGCAACAGCGATCGCGCCTCGCTCAGGCTCTGCCCGACCACGTCAGGCACCTCGACTGCACCAGGTCCCGCTGAGACGGTCATCGCTACGCTGGCGGGCAGGGCGACACGGTTGCCGGCCTCCGGAGTGCTCGAGAGCACCTGCCCCCGCGGCTCGGCACTGGCTTGCTCGGTGACGATGCCGCGGTCGAGCCCCGCTTCGTTGAGCATACGCTCGGCTTCCGGCTGCGGCAGCCCGACGAGTGACGGCACCTCACCGAATCGTGGTCCGCGACTCAGGTCGAGTGAGATCGTCGTGCCACGCGGCTCGCGTGATCCCGAGGGTGGCATCTGTGAGAGCACGGTGCCTTGCGGCGCACTGGCGTGATAGCGCTGCTCGCCGGTGCTCACGCGAAAGCCTTCCCGATCCAGCCGCCCGCTCGCTTCGTCATACGTCATGCCGATCACGCTCGGAACGTTCGTGTCATCGGAGACGAGCTGCTTGGGAAAGATGAACAGCGCCACGATGAGATAGGCACCCGCAAACCCCGCCGCTCCCGTGACCAGGAAGGGCAGCAAGCTTCGCGCGCGGCCGCGCCACCTCAAGCGAAAGGTCTCCGCAGACGCGCCGCGAATGCACCATCGGCGCCGTGCCGTTGCGGCAACACCCGCAGGCGTCCGGCATCGAGTACCGAAGCCGGCACCGCTCCTTCCGGGGGCGGCTCCAGGCGCCAGTCGGGATGCTCGCCAAGAAACGCCTCCACCTGCGCGTCGTTCTCCTCCGGCTCCAGCGAGCAGGTGGCATAGACCAGAAGGCCGCCCGGCTGCACCGCATCGGCCGCCGCGCGAAGAATCGCTCGCTGCAACGCCGCCATTACTGCCAGATCGGAGATCTTGAGCCGCCAGCGTGCGTCGGGATGCCGCCGAAAGGTTCCCGTTCCGGTGCAGGGAGCGTCGACCAGCACAGCCCCCATCGGACGCACGGCCGGATGGCGCGCATCGGCGACCATCGTAAGGCATCCGGTGGCCTCGACGCGCCGCGCGTTGTCGCGCAGTCGAAGCACTCGCGAGAAGGAGCGGTCCGCGGCCACGACCGTGCCGTTGCGCGCCAGCTCCAGCGCCTTGCCTCCCGGCGCGGCGCAAAGATCGGCTGTCACTACGCCGGCGTCCACCGCCGCGTATCGCGTCACCAGCGTAGCCGCTGGATCCTGCACGAAGAACATCCCCTGTCGATAGGCCCCCAGTTCGGTGAGCGATGCGCCGCCGGCCAGCTGGATGCTGTCGGTAACGAGTGGCGCGTCCAGCGTGGCGACGCCGGCCGATTCGAGCATCGCCTCGAGCTGCTCGCGAACCACGCCGTACGGCCGCAGCACCACCGGCGCCTCGCGATTGTTGGCCATGAGCAGCTGCTCCGTCTCCTCCGCGCCCCAGCGCGCCAGCCACCGCGCCACCAGCCACCTGGGGTGCGAGTGACGAAGCGCCAGTGCCGCCAGCGGATCGCCAGGCTCGGCGAGCGTCAGCTCCTCGCGCTCACGGTCCAGGCGGCGGAGGACCGCGTTGGCCAGTTTGCTGGCGCCCATCCCATGCCGTTCCTTGGCCAGCTCCACCGTTTGCGCGATGGCCGCGTACGGCGGCACGCTGCCCATGTGCAGCAGTTGATAGGCGCCGAGCCGCAAGAGATCGATCAAATCGGCGTCCAGCCGGGCGAGCCCGCCACGCACGCGGGCGTCCAGGTGGGCATCGATTGTCGCGCGCCGGCGCAGCATGCCGTACACCAGCTCCTGGAGCCACCGGCGGTCCCGCGCGTCGAGTCGGTCGACGCGAAAGTCGAACGCCGGATCGAGCAGCGATCCGCGGCGCAAGTCCGCGCACACCTCGGCCGCCATGCGCCGCGGCTCGGTGACACCGCCGATCGGCGGAGGATGCGTCACGCCGGCCCGCGGCTCGGTCATGTACCGAGCATGCCGCTGGTCGGCGAGGATGGAACGGCCACCTCGCGGCGCGGCATGCGGCCGGCAAGGTAGGCGAGCCGCCCCGCATCTACGCCCCAGCGCATCGCCGCAGCCATACGCACCGGATCCGCGGCCGCGGCGAGCGCCGTGTTCATCAGAATGCCGTCGACGCCCTGCTCCATCGTCAGGCATGCGTCGGAGGCCGTACCCACTCCGGCATCGACGATGACCGGTACCGACACCCGGTGCTTGATCGTGCGGATCGCGTATGGGTTCATGAGTCCAAGACCGGAGCCGATCGGCGAGGCAAGCGGCATGACCGCCGCCGCGCCGGCATCCTCGAGCCGGAGCGCCGTGACCAGATCGTCGTTGGTATACGCGAGGACGGTGAAGCCCTCGGCCACCAGCGTACGAGTCGCGTCGAGCAGACCCGCGGTGTCGGGGAGTAGCGTATCGCGGTCGCCGATCACCTCGAGCTTCACCCAGTCGTTGAATCCGGCGGCCCGCCCGAGCCGTGCATAACGAACAGCTTCATCGGCGTCGAAGCAGCCGGCGGTGTTGGCCAGCAGAAAAAACCGCGCCGGATCGAGGTGACGCAGCACCCCTTCATCCTTGCCGCGGTCGAGGTCCACGCGACGTACCGCGACGGTCACTACCTCAGCGCCGCTGGCCTCGATCGCGTGCATCATCTGTTCGGCGGAAGCGTACTTGCCCGTGCCCACCATTAGCCGCGAGCGAAATTCGCGGCCGGCGATCTCGAATGGAGTATCGAGCGTGGGGGAGATCGTCGTCGCCATCAGCCCCCTCCCACGAAGTGCACGATCTCGAGCACATCTTCCGCCTCGAGCGTCATCCGGTCGAATGCATGCCGGTCGCGCACGATGCCGCGATTGCGCTCGACCACCACCATCCGCGGGTCCAGCTCATGCTCGCGAAGGAGGTCGCCGAGTGTGCTCCCCGCGGCGACCTGCCGTACCTCACCATTCACTGTCACGGCGATCGCTGGCCGCTCTGCTGCCGTCTGCGTCATAGGCTGAAAGATAGTCCCTCGCGGCTCGTTCGGCATCGCGCGCACTCCAGATCCCACGGATCACCGCCACCCCGTGCGCGCCCGTGCGGCGCACCTCTGTGGTGAGCGCCGGCGTGACGCCGCCGATGGCCAATACAGGGAGCGAACTCGCCGCACACACCGCTCGCAGAAACGGAACTCCGCGCCCGGGCACTCCGGCGTGCGAGCTAGTGTCGAACACGTGCCCCGCCACAAGCCAGTCGGCGCCATCGCGATCGGCATGGTGCGCCTGGTCCACCGTGTGTACACTCGCTCCCAGCTTCATGTTCGGCGCTATGCGGCGGCCGTCGGCGACGCGGATCGACCGGCTCGTGAGCTGTACGCCGCGGGCGCCCACCGCCAGAGCTAGATCGATGCGGTCGTTGATGATCAGCCAGCAGCCGGTCTCCTGCTGGGCCAGGCGCAACGCCTCAGCCAGCGAGAGCAGGCGCCGGGAGGGGATGATCCGGGCGCGAAGGTGCACGGCGCCTCGCGCTCCCAGCGCCTGCATAACGTCGAGCGCCCGCTCGGCGAAAGTCGGCCGCGTGAGAATCAGGTCGTCGGTGACGGCATGCACGACCGGCACTCGTTCGGAGGGCACGCCGCTCCCGGACGTGGCCGGGTGCGGCGAATCATTCACCGAAGCGTTCTCCCGTCTGCACTCCGCGCCCGCGCGCCCATTCGGTGACCGGCATGCGCCGCTTGCCGGCCGGCTGCACATCCACAATGCGCACCGCGCCATCACCGCACGCCACCAGCAACCCGTCGCCGTCGAGCGCGACCACCTGACCGAACGCCACCGCTCCTTCGTCGCCGGCGATTTCGGTCGCCCGCGCTCCGAACATCTTGAGCTCGCCCCCGCGCAGTGTGGTGAGCGCCCCGGGGACCGGATCGAACGCACGAACGTGCCGCGCCACCACGCTGTTCCCCTCACTCCAGCGAATGCGGGTCGCCTCCCGGTCGATCTTCGGCGCGTAGGTGGCTGACTCGTCGTGCTGCTCCCGCTCGCTCGCCTGGCCCAGCTCGAGAAGCGTGAGCGCCTCGACAAGCGCGAGGGCGCCGAGCTCGGACAGGCGCAGGTGCAGTTCGCCATAAGTCTCGTCAGGCAGCACCGGAGTTCGCGCTTGCAGAATGATCGGGCCGGCATCGAGCGCCTTGACCATGCGCATGATCGTGATGCCCGTCTCATTCAACCCTTCGCGAATGGCCGCGCGGATCGGCGCGGCGCCGCGCAGCCTGGGCAGAAGCGACGCGTGTACGTTGATCGTGCCGTTCCGCGGCAGCGCGATCACCGCATCGGTGAGCAGGTGCCCGTACGCCACGACCACGGAGATGTCCGGCTCCAGCGCGCGAAGCTCTTCGAGAAACGGTTCGCCGCGCGGCTTCTCGGGCTGGAGCACCGGCTCGACCCCCTCACGCAGCGCCGCGTCCTTGACCGGTGGCATCGTCAGGCGCGAGCGCGATCGTCCGGTCGCGCGGTCGGGCTGCGTGACGACGCCCGCGACTTCGAATCCTTCGCCGATGATCGAGCGAAACGAAGGAACGGCGAACTCCGATGTCCCCCAGAAGAGGACGCGCACTCAAAGCTCCTCGTCGCGGTGGTGATGCCTCGCTACTTCCCTCGGCGAGATCTTCCGCGTGATGGATCGGTCGTCCTGACGCAGCTTCTCCCACTTCTTCATGACCGCGCGTCGCTTGAGCAGCCCGAGATAATCGATGAACAGCCGGCCGTGGAGGTGATCGATCTCGTGCTGCAGGCAGCGAGCCAGCAGATCGTGCGCCTCCAACTCGAAGGGCAGCCCCTCGCGATCGAGCGCTCGGATGACGATGCGTGTCGAGCGATCCACTTCGCCGTACAGCTCGGGCATTGAAAGGCACCCTTCTTCGGCGCGGGCGGACCCCTCGGCGAGCACGATCTCGGGATTGATCACGGCGAACGGCTCCGTCCCCTCGTCGTGCACATCGATGACGGCTATGCGCTCGAGCCGTCCGACCTGCGGCGCGGCGAGGCCTATGCCTTCAGCGGCATACATCGTCTCGAACATGTCGTCGATGAGCTGCCTCAGCTCATCGGTGACCGTTTCCACCGGTGTCGTCACCTGCCGGAGGGCCGGTGAGCCAAGTACGTGGATGTCGAGCAGACTCATCAGGCGGCGCTGGTGGTGCCCGTGGTTCGAGAGGCGACGCGCGAAATGCGGCCGCGTTCCACGACGAGTCGTGAATCGCCGCTCTTGATGGTGACGCGGTCTTCCATCGTCTGTGTCGGCTGTCCGTCCTTGGCGCCATCCTTGATGTGCACCACTTCACCGATCACACCGCCCGCGGTGACCACCTCATCCCCGCGCTTGAGGTTCTTCAACGCCTCTTCGTGCTTTTTTCGCTGTTGCGATTGCGGACGCATGATCACGAAATAGAACACGATGAAGATCAGCGGGAACATGATCAGCGGCTGCAGCATCGCGTTCTGATCGGAAGGCGCGAACAGCAGCACGGCAGCGAGCGGTGCGGTCATGAGGCTGGAACGGTGTCGGAGTGATATCGCGCGAGCCAGTCTCGGCTCCAGCGGTCGAACGTGCCGTCCAGAATGGCGGCGCGTGCCTGGCGCATCAGCGCCACGAGGAAATGTACATTGTGCAGGGAGAGAAGGCGCAGTCCGAGCACCTCGTCGCTAACGAACAGGTGGCGAAGGTAGGCGCGAGTGAACCGCGTGCAAGTGGAGCAGTCGCAGTCGGAGTCGAGGGGCCGCGCGCTCTCGCGCAGCTCGGCGCGTCTTACGTTCAAGCGGCCTACCGACGTGAAAGCGGTGCCATTCCGCCCCATACGCGTAGGAGCTACGCAGTCGAAGAGATCCACCCCTCGGCGCGCGCCTTCGACCAGGTCCTCCGGGAATCCCACGCCCATTAGGTAGCGCGGACGTTCGAGGGGAATGGACTCGTTCATGACCTCGAGAATGTCGTACATCGCCGGCTTGGCTTCGCCCACGGAGAGCCCGCCAATGGCGTAGCCGTCCCAGTCGCCGAGTTCCCGGATGCGGCGTGCCGCGTCGAGGCGCAGCTCCGGATGAATCCCGCCCTGGGCGATGGGGAACAGGGACTGGGACTGACCCTCTCCGCTCAACCGCCCGAATTCCGCCTCGCACCGTTCCAGCCAGCGCAGGCTGCGCTCGCTCGCGTCTCGCGCCGCCCCGACCTCGGACTGTCCGGGAATAACGTGGTCGAATTGCATGATCACGTCCGCCCCGAGCGCTCGTTGCAGACGCATAACGCTTTCCGGTGTGAACTGCCGCGCGGAGCCATCTATGTGGCTTCGGAACTCCACCCCTTCCTCCGATACCTTTCGGATCGCTTCGAGCGAGAATACCTGAAAACCGCCGGAGTCGGTCAGAATCGGCCCATCCCATGCCATGAACTGGTGCAGTCCGCCGAGTCGCTCGATGATCTCCTCGCCGGGGCGCAGATGCAGATGGTATGCGTTGGCGAGGATCATCTCGCAGCCTATCTCGCGCAGCTCGCGCGGATCGAGCGTCTTGACCGTGGCGAGCGTTCCGACCGCCATGAACGCGGGTGTTTCCACCGGCCCATGCGGAGTGACGAAAATGCCGGCGCGCGCGGCGCCGGCGTTAGCGGCGATGGCGAAGTCAAACCCCCGGACGTTCACGGCGTGGTGTTCAGCTCCAGCGTCGCTACCGCCGCGTTTGGCGCACAGGAGTATCCGGCCGTGATCGGCGCCTCGTCGCCATCGGCTGTCGCCGACGCAAAACGGAGCTGTGCGGCGAGCCCGCCGAACAGGGTGTTCATTCGCTCGTCCGGACTCGGCCGCGCGAGGATCGCCTCGCGTACCGACCCGTCGACGGCGAGTATGAGCGTGAACCCCGCCTCGCCTAACGCAATATTCCCGGATCCCATCAGTCTGGCACATTCGGCGGACAGGATAGTGCTCGCCCGGGACCGGAACTCGTCAGGCGTGATGCGGCCTGCGTTCGGATCGGGAAGAAACGATTGCCGGGTGGTCGACATGCAGCCCGCCAGCACCGCCGCGGCCAACGCCGCGCTAAACGATCGCCATTGCATCGCCATAGGAATAGAACCGGTATCCTTCGGTAACCGCCGTTCGATAGGCATGCATCGTCAGTCCATAGCCGGCGAATGCCGCAACGAGCATGAGAAGCGTGGAGCGGGGAAGATGGAAGTTCGTGATGAGCTTGTCCACCGCGCGAAACCTGTATCCGGGCCGGATGAACAGCCGGGTTTCGCCATCCCGTGCCGTTAACCGGCCGGACTCATCCGCCACGCTCTCGAGCGTGCGAGCGCTGGTCGTTCCCACCGCCCACACACGGCCGCCGTTCGCACGGATATCATTGAGCGTGTCCGCGGCTTGGCCGGAGACGCGAAACCACTCCTCGTGCATCACGTGGGCCGCCGGGTCATCCGTCTCGACCGGCTTGAATGTTCCGGCGCCGACGTGCAGCAGAACGTCGACCCGGTCGACTCCCCGGTCGCGGATTGCCGCGAGCAACGCGTCGGTGAAGTGGAGTCCCGCCGTCGGCGCCGCTACCGAGCCCTCTTCGCGTGCGAATACTGTCTGATACCGCGTCGCATCCGAGGCTTCGTCGACGCGGTCGATGTAGGGCGGCAGCGGGATGTGCCCGTGCCGCGCTATGGCCTCGTGCACCGGTTGATCTGAGATGAGCCTGACGAGTCGGGTACGCCGCTCCGTCATCTCCAGGATCTCCGCATCGAACCCCTCGGCGATGTGCACCGCGCGCCCCGGACGCAGCTTGCCACCCGGGCTCACCATCGCCTCCCACACATCTTCTCCTGCTACGGGATGCAGCAGCAGTATTTCCGCGGGTGCACCCGATGCGCGGAGTCCCAGCAGGCGCGCGCGCAACACCTTGGTGGTGTTCAGCACCATCGCGTCGCCCGCCGCGAACAAACCGGGAAGATCCCGGAACCGCGAGTGCTCTATTACGCCGGTCTCGCGGTGCACGATCATCAGACGGCTTTCGTCGCGGTGTGGAAGTGGCACCTGCGCGATACGATCCGGCGGCAGCTCGTATTCGTAATCCGCTGTCCGGCCGCCATTCCTCATCGCACGATCATCAACTCCCGCGAGCCTTCGGCCCTGGCGTTGGTCACTGAATCGACAACTGTAATCGTCAGGCGGTACGCGCCTGCCGCCAGATCGCCAAGGTCGAGCGTGAGGTAGTCGAGCGTCACCGGACGCGCCGGTACCCGCCGGTCGAAGCTGACCGCCACCCGGTCATCGCGGCCGCGTCCTTCGCCGCGGCCCAGCGTGCCTCCCAGCACCCGTGTAATGGCGCGGCCGATGCGGGTGCCGTCGGTGCGAACGATACCGATCTCCACGCGATAGGCACTCGATCGAGTGGAGTCGGCGGCGAGATCGTACGTCTCCCACACCAGGGCAATGTCGCGCCCCCTCCGAACGCGGCCGGTGCTGGCGGCGATCGAGAGATCGCTCCACCGCTCCGGCAGACCGCCGGTGGTGCCCACCGAATCGGCGAGGAGAACATCGCTCACTCCGAAGCCGGTGCCGCGGCTGAGCTCCACAGCCGCCACCGACCTCGCCGCGTTGCCGCTCTCAGGCTGCAGCGCCTCCACGCGAAAGCCGATCTCGCCGCTGCCCAGCCGCCGCCGCCACGAGCGGTGCAGCACCTGCGCCGAGTCGGCCGCGTCGAAGTCCATTGCAAGGGAGCTGGTGTCGCGTGCGAGAAGATTCGCGTCGCCGTCGAAAGCGATGAAACCGATCTGCATCGCTCCACTCTCCAGATTCACCCCACGTGCCAGGCGGCCGGCCGGGATCTCGGCGGCGATCACCACGTCCACGGAATCGCCGGCACCGCGAAAAAGCGTCACCACCGTCGTAATGCTGTCCATGCGCCGGGTCGTCGCCAGGTTGTCCCACCGCGCCGGCGTGCGGTTGAACCGCTCCTCCATGACATCGCGTACGTCGAACGCCGCGCTGGCGGTGCCGAACGATGGGGAAAGTCTGAAAGCGAACGCCAGTCCGCTGCGGTACCTCCAGAGAATGCCTATCTGTCCGAAGGTGTCCGGCGGAAACGACATTGAGAGGTCGGGCGGCCCATAGCGAACCAACACCGCGCCCCGGTCGGTGTTCGCGCCGCGTATTCCGTATTCCTCCACCGAGTACAGCAACTCGGCTTCGGTTACCCGGCTGAGGAACTCGAGCCAGTACTCGTTGCCAGGGGTGAGCGCCAGTGGATCGGCGACCGCCCAGTACAGCCGCGCGGCGCGGGCGACGCGCTGCTCGGACATGCCGGCGAACCGTGCGGAATCCCTGGCGCCGAGCAGACGGGAGAGCCGCGTGAAGTGCGTCCGCTCGTCATGGCCGAGAAGCACCAGCGCGCTGTCGAACGCCGCCGTTGCCGCGCCATCGTCGCCAAGCCGGTGGGTTGCCAGTCCTAACGCCAGCCATCCCCACGGGTCCCAGGGAGTTCGGTGGAGCCGCCCCTGAGCCGCATCGCGGAGCTGCGTCCACTGGCCGCGCGAGGTCATCGTCATGAAAAGATGCCGCCGCGCCATCACGTTGTTTGCGTTCAACGACAGCGCCTGCTCGAAGTGGTCGCGCGCCCGGCTGAAGTCGCCGTCGCCCAGCCGACTCTCGGGCTTGTGCGCGAAGTTCTCGAGAAAATTCTGCAGCAGCCGCTCGTCCCGGATGTACACGTCGAAGTCCGGATTCTCGACCCCGCCGGGCGCGACTCGATCGATCAGCGGCTCGTATCGCCGCCAGTAGCGCATCCCCACGCGATCCATCGCCTCGGACGCGGTGATGCTGTCGCCGCCTTTCACCGCTGCTTCGGCGGCCCGCTCGAACGCCCCCATCGCGTTGAAACGGACGGTGACCAGCGAGTGGGATAGAAAGAAGTTCGCCAGCGTTAGGTGAAAGCGGGAGCTGTCGGGTGCGTAGGCCGCCGCATAGCGCAGCGACGAATCCGCCTGGCGGATCAGGCTGATGTTGCGCTCCGTCCATTTGACCCGGGTCGTCGAATCCGGCTGGGCCAGTCGCCACGCAATCCGTCCTTTCCTGTGCCATGCCCCCGCGGCTCGCCGGTCGAGTCGAAGCGCCGAATCGAGTACGGCCATCGCCCGCGATGAATCCCCGCCGATTACGAGCGAATCCGCACGCGCTACCAGAGCCGCGACACGCGGGTCGCGCTCAGTGTCGGCGGGGGATTGGGCAGCGCCCGAGGTGGGTAGGAGGGCCGATACGGCTGCCAACAGAGTGAATACGGCGAATCGCATGCGATCGGAAAGCTAATGGCGGGGATGCTCGCGGCGCGGTGTCGAACTGACTCCACGCTCCATCCGGTATCCCTTCTTACGTAGACTGTGGAAGGAGCGCTCACCGTTGCCGCCAGGCTCGTGTCGAATGTTGCCGGACCTTACG
Organism: Gemmatimonadaceae bacterium; assembly: GCA_035512875.1. Classification (GTDB taxonomy): domain Bacteria; phylum Gemmatimonadota; class Gemmatimonadetes; order Gemmatimonadales; family Gemmatimonadaceae; genus JALZIF01. Next base: position 16,387 of record DATKDD010000129.1, read on the forward strand.
GCTCTATCCGCAGCTCCCGCGCGGACATCGCGCGCTCATTCGTCTCGAGATCGGTTACGGCGATCGTCAGCCGGTAGCGACCCGCTGGCGCGTCCGCCAGATCGAGCGTGAGGTAGTCGAGCACGGCGGGCATGGCGGCACGGGTCCGCTCGTACGACAGCGAGACGCGATCCTCTCCCTTGCCACTGATGCCAATCAGGTCGGCTATGCCACCAATTACCCTCGCGGTGAGCTGGGTCCCGCGAGTGAGCTCGAGCACGGTCAGCGCCAGTTCCACGCGGTAGCGCACCTGCCCGCGGCGTTCAGTCAGTGCATAGCTCTCCCACGCGACGCCGATGTCATCTCCGCGGCGCAACACACCGGCGTTCGGATCAATGATCAGATCAGTCCACCTGGCGGCCGAATCGGCGCGTGGCGCTACCCGGTCGGCAACAAGCACGTCGCTGATCCCGAAGCCCCGGTCGTTAGTCAGGCGTACCGAGCCTAGCGCCCGCGCCGCACGGCCGCCTTCGGCCTGCAACGCTTCTACGCGATAACCCAACTCGCCCGGCGCGAACCGGCGCCGCCAGGTGCGCCGCTCCGCCGCGTCGGGCTGAGCTACGTTCACGGTCTGTCGCATGCTGTCGCGCTCGACGATCTCGAGAGCGCCGCGGTAGAGCGTCAGGCCGACGTCGACCGTGCCGCTGGTCAGATCCAGGCCGGTGAGCAGGCGCCTTACGGGGAGGTGCGCGAACAGCGCGACATCCGAGGAGTCGCCCGGCCCGCGGAACCGAACGACCTGGACCGGCACCGAATCGATCGACATGGTGACCGGCACGTTCGTCCAGGTAACCGGCGCAACGAACCGTGCCTCACGGGCGATCTCGTGGTAGTTGAACTCAAAAGTGGCAGTTCCATAGCTGGGTGGTTGCCTAAAGACGAAGTGCAGGTTGCCTATCGGGTAGTACCACAACACGAGCGATGATCCGGCGTGCGCTCCCGAGCCGGCCGGAGGCATGGCGATGATCTCCGGCGGCGGCCCGTACCGCACGTAGATCTGACCGCGGTCGGTATCCGCCCCGCGCAACTCGAAATCTTCCGATGTCCAGCGCAGCTCGGCGAACGCGATGCGGGCCAGAAATTCCAGCCGATGCTCGTTGTCGGCGGTGAGCGATAACGGATCGGCGGCGGTCCAGTACGTCCTGTCGAATTGCTCGCGTTCCCGGTCGGAGTAGCCCACATACGCCACCGAATCCCTGGGGCCGAGGATCCGCGAGATACCCGTGTATCGTGCGCGCTCATGTGGCGGCAGGAGCGAAAGCGCCCGATCAAACGCTTCGGTGGCCCGGGGATAGTCCCCCAGCCGGTGCGCGGCCAAGCCGAGCCCCAGCCACGCCATTGCATCTTCAGGCATCGCGGCGATTCGTGCCGTGGCCGTGCTGCGCAACTCTTCCCACCGATTCTGTTCGGCAAGCGCCATGAGCGCATGCTTCACCGGGCGGTCGGCCGCCGGATTCGCCGTGCGCGCCACCGTGAACATGTCGGTCGCCTTGAGGTAGTCGAGCTGCCCGCTCGGCTCGGGATAGCGTTGGGTGGACGTCTCGATCCAATCCTTGATCGCTCTCCGCTCGGTGAGCGCGTGCACGGGAACGGTGTAGATCCCGCTCGAGATCAACCGGCGGTTCGCCACCGCCTCGTAACGCCTCCAGAAGGCCATACCCAGCTCGTCCGCGGCTTCGGAGACGAGCGAGCTGTCCCCCGCGCGCCTCGCCGCACGGATCGCATGCTCGAACCTGCCGATGGCCTGTGCGCGGAGGGTGATGAGGTCGCCGAACAGAAAAAAACGACCGAGGTCGAGCGCATAACGCGCGCTATCCGGTCCGTAAGCGTGCGCGAGGCGCAACGCCGAATCGGCGCGCATCATCATCGAGATCTGCGGGCGGCTCTGAAACACTCGCCCATGCCACCCTGGTCGAGCCTTTGCCCACGCCAGCATCCCCATTCTGTTCCACGCTGCGGCATCACGAGGGTACACGGCCACGACGGAGTCCAGCACTGCGAGCGCGGCCGAGGTATCGCCTGACGCGACGTGTTCCGTGACAGCAGCCCGCCAGTTCCGCGGCGCCTCGACGTGCCTTGCGCACCCGGCACTGGCGAGGATCAGAAGGGCGAGGAGGCGATAGTGAGGCTTCAATTGCAACTTCCCCCTCACGGTTCGAACAAGCCGCCCTGTTCCCGGTCCGGCCGCTGGTAGCCAAAGTGGCGATAGGCGAGGAGGGTGGCGAGGCGGCCGCGGGGCGTGCGCTGGAGAAAGCCGTTCTGTACCAGGAACGGTTCGTACACTTCCTCGATCGTTCCCGCATCTTCGCCGATCGCGGCGCCGATGGTGGCTATCCCCACCGGGCCTCCGTCGAACTTCTCGATGATCGTGCGCATGACGCGGGCATCCATGTCGTCGAGCCCGAACTGGTCCACGTCGAGCATGGCCAGCGCGTCGGCGGCCACCTGCGCCGAAATTTGACCGTCGGCACGCACCTGCGCGAAGTCGCGGACACGGCGGAGAAGACGGTTGGCCACCCGCGGCGTGCCTCGCGCCCGGCGCGCGAGCTCCGAGGCCCCCGCCCCGTCTATCGCGACGCCGAGAACCGTCGCCGATCGCATCACGATGCACTCCAGATCGTCAGGCGGATAGAACGTCAAACGCTCGACGATGCCGAATCGGGCGCGCATTGGCGGCGTGAGCATGCCGAACCGCGTCGTCGCGCCGATGAGGGTGAACGGGGCGATCGGCATGCTTACGGTCTGCGCCTTGGGTCCATCGCCCAGGCGGATGTCGATCCTGTAATCCTCCATTGCCGGATAGAGGAACTCCTCGATGATCGGGCGAAGCCGGTGGATCTCATCGATGAACAACACGTCGTTTTCGCGCAGATTCGTCAGTGTGCTCACCAGATCGCCCGGCTTTTCCAGCGCTGGTCCCGACGATGTTCGTAGATTCACCCCCAGCTCACGCGCGACCAGTTCGGCGAGCGTGGTCTTGCCGAGGCCCGGCGGACCGTGAAACAGCGTGTGGTCGAGTGGCTGCTTCCGCGCGACGGTCGCATCGATGTAGATCCGCAGGCTCTCCTTCACCTTCCGTTGCCCAATGAACTCCTCCAGCCGTCTGGGGCGGAGCGAGAGCTCGACGACGGTGTCGTCGATCAGGGCTTCGGGAGTGGTGATCTCGGCGCGGGACATGGAAACGAGTTGCGAGTTGCGAGTTACGAAACACAAGCCCGGCGGTTCCGGATCACAAGGCAAACGGCGATGAGGGAGTGAGGCGGGCCTGTAGTGCAATATAGGGTTCGGACGCGGCACCGAACCACTACACCACGCCGCTGCGCACCTCCGACAGTCGCTCAGCCGCCCGCAGCAGCGTCTCTCGCGATTTGCAGAAGGCAAACCTTACGAGCGATCGGCCCAGTGCCTGATCGTGGTAGAAGCTCGATCCAGGCACCGTCGCCACGCCGATTTCCCGGGTCATCCACTTGGCGAAGTCCACGTCGCCAAGTTCGCTCAGCTCGGAGAAGTCGGCGAGTATGTAGTAGGCGCCCTCGGGCAGCGTGAAGCGAAAACCGGCGGCCGACAACGCACTGCCGATCGTTTCACGGCGTTCGCGGTAGTCCAGCGCCAGGTGGTTGTAGTAGTCCGCGTCGAACGCCATTGCCAGCGCGCCCGCGGCTTGCAGCGGAGCCGGTGCGCCGACGGTGAGAAAGTCGTGCACCTTGCGGATCGGCAGCGTCGCGTCCGGAGGGGCGATGGCGTAGCCCAGCCGCCATCCGGTGCAGCTGAACGTCTTCGAGAGCCCGGAAATGGTGATCGTGCGCTCGCGCATGCCGGGCCAGGTGGCCAGCACGTGGTGGTCGCCTGCATAGCGAATGTGCTCGTAGATCTCGTCGGTGATCGCCCACACGTCGTACTCGCGGCACAACTCGGCAATGAGGTCGCACTCGTCGCGCGTGAGCACGCGACCGGTCGGATTGTGCGGGGTGTTGACGACGATGGCTCTGGTGCGCGGCGTGAACGCAGCTCGCAGTCGTTCGGGGTCCAGCGTCCAGTCCGGCCGTTCGAGAGGGACGAATACCGGCTTGGCGCCGGCGAGGATCGCGTCTGGACCGTAGTTCTCGTAGTAAGGTTCGAGGACGATGACCTCATCGCCGGGATCGATCAGCGCCAGAAACACCGATGCCATCGCCTCGGTAGCGCCGCAGGTGACCGTGATCTCGCGTTCGGGATCCACTTCCATGCCGTACCACCGGTGGTATTTCTCGGCGATGGCGAGTCGTAAGGCAGGTGCCCCCCAGGTGACGGCGTATTGGTTGATGTCCCCGTGGATCGCGGCGCACGCGGCATCCTTCATCGGGGTGGGCATGGGGAAATCGGGAAATCCCTGCGCCAGGTTGATTGCGTCGGCATCGTTGGCGATCCGCGTCATCTCGCGGATCACGCTCTCCGTAAACGTCGCGCAACGCGCTGCTCCGGTCATCTCGCTTTCACCTTGGATAGGGCCAGACGTATCAGCGCCGCGGCATCCATTCCACGCCCACCGTCATCGAGGGCCAGGCGCAGCGCCTGCTCGGCTTCGCCCTGCGAATAGCCGAGCGAGACGAGTGCGCGCGCGGCATCGTCCACCGCGGCGGTCCTCGTGCCGCTGCCCGCCGTGGCGGCCGCCGCCCCCAGATCCTCCAACTTGTCCGCCAACTCCAGAATCAGCCGCTCTGCTTTCTTGCGTCCTACCCGCGGCACTCCCTGCAGCGCGGCAATGTCCCCTTCGCGAATCGCACGCACCACCCGCTCCGCCGACAGTGCCGACAGGATACCTAACGCCAACGCCGGCCCGACACCGGTGGCGGTCATCAGCCGGGAGAAAACACGCCGTTCGAACATATTGGCGAAGCCATAGAGCAGCCAGGCGTCGTCGCGCACAATGAGCTGCGTGTGCAGGGCGATCCGTTCGCCCACCGGCGGAAGCCCTTCGAACACCGAGAGTGGAATCGAAAGCTCGTAGGTGACGCCGCCCCCAGTGGTGATCTCCACCCGGTCGAGGTCGCGCGCCACGAGCGTCCCCTCCACGCGAGCGATCACCCGATCCGAGCCACACGCAGCGGCGAGCTCATCAGATACGTGAGCGCGGCGGCTATCCCGTCGGCGGCGTCCGAAGGCTGAGGCGCGGTGCGCAGCCGCAGCAGCTGGGCCACCATGAACTGGACCTGTGCCTTGCTTGCCGCGCCAGTCCCCGTCACCGCCTTCTTGATCTCCGCCGGCGGATACTCGGCGACCGTTATGCCCGCCTGCTCGGCGGCAAGCAGCACCACGCCACGGGCATGGCCGAGTACCAGGGCGGTGCGCACGTTGCGCGCGTAAAACACGTCCTCCACGGCGAGCGCCGCGGGACGGTGGCGCGCAATGAGCGCCGCCACCCCATCGTGAATCTCCAGCAACCGTGTGGCCAGCGGCACCGAGGACGTCGTGCGAACCACGCCGCACTCGAGCAGCGTAAACGGCGGACCATCACCTCCCACAATCCCGTAACCGGTGACTGCCGTTCCAGGATCGATGCCGAGGACGATCAAGGGGAATCAGGAATGGGAATTGGGAACTGGGAATTCAGGAACCGGGAACTGGGAATTGGGAAATGGGAAATTGGAATTGGGAACCTGTTTCCCATTTCCTATTTCCTGTTTCCTATTTCCATTTCCTGCTTTTCGAGTGCATCGAAATCGATGTCGAAATTAGCCGCTACCTTCTGCACATCGTCCAGATCTTCCAGGTCCTCGATCAGCTTCAGCACCGACTCCGCATTCCTGCCCTCGACTCGCACGGTGTTCTTCGGAATCATGCCGATCTCAGATTCGCTTGCCTCCACGCCTGCTTCCTGAAGAGCGGTCAGCACCGCATGGAGTTGCGTGGGATCGGTAGTGATCGTGTACTGCTCCCCGTCGCGGAAAAAATCCTCGGCACCGGCCTCGAGCGCGGATTCGAGCGTAGCTTCCTCATCAGCATAACGCGATGCGTCGAGGTAGATCTGCCCCTTGCGCTCGAACATCCAGGCAACGGAGTTCGTGGAGCCCAGATTGCCCCCCGCTCGCGAGAGCTTGAATCGCACGTCGGCGACCGTGCGCGTCGGATTGTCGGTGAGCGCCTGAATGATCAGCGCCACGCCGCCCGGAGCATACGCTTCGTAGGCGACTTCCTGGTAGTCCACCCCCTCGAGCTCGCCAGTTCCCTTCTTGACCGCGCGCTCGATGTTGTCTTTCGGCATGGAGGCGTTCTTCGCCGCGTCGATCGCCGTTCGAAGGCGCGGATTACCCGACGGATCGCCTCCGCCCTGCCGTGCAGCAACCGTGATCTCGCGAATCAGCTTGGTGAACAGGGCCCCACGCTTGGCGTCGGTGGCGGCCTTGTAGTGCTTGATCTGCTTCCACTTGCTGTGACCGGCCATGATGCAGGATCGGCTACGGGTCTGCGTGAATGCACTGCGCGCGGAAATGGCGCGAGCGTCCGCCGACAATATACGCTCCGGGCGAGGCCCGGCGAATCGTTTGACTCGAGGAGATCAGGGCGCCGCAATCATTCCGGCAAAGGGCGGAATCCGGGCCACGCCCGTCATTCCGGCGAAGCCCGAATCTCAGGGGCATAACGACGAGGGTGAGAAAGCCGCCGCTGGCCGCGCGTCGCGGCCCGACTCGCAGGATTACTGCGTCACCGCCACGCGATAGCTCACTACCAGCGGCCCATCTTCGCCCGGCCGAGTCTCAGGCCAGAGCGAGAACTTCCATCCGTCGCCGGAGTCCAGCCTCACCCCGCGCCCGCGCTCGGCGATATCCGTAACCATGATCGCCGGATCGACCAGCGTCCCTTGAGGAATGTTCGAGAGAATCGCCTCGGCCGCGGATCCGTAGACCTCCGGCAGGGTCCGGCGCACAACACTCTCGAACTTGTCCCTGCGCCGGGTTCGCGTGGTGGGCGTGTCGAAGTGCACGGTGACGGTCTCTCCTGCACGCTCGATGTACAGGCCGTCGCCTACCTCGGTACGGCCCGGAGCCACCAATGGCGCAATCGGCCGGGAGGAAGGCTCGGCGACGGCTGGCGTCGCACGTTGCGTGGCGGCGGTTACCCCGGAACTACGTCCCAAGGTGGCGGCAACACTGCCTGGGCCGGTCGGCGCAACGAGAACGGAAGCCAGCTCGGATACGGGGGCGGCAGGCGAGAGGTCGACCTCAGCATCGCCGGAGTCCCGCAGAGCGTCGGAGCTCGAAATCGCGAGTGCAACTGCGACGGCGATTGTGATCCCCGCCGCGCCGGCTCGAACGCCCACGCGTGCAACCTTGGCGCGCGCGACATCCATCTCGGTGCGGCGGCAGTGGAGGCAGACGGTTACGCCCGGACGGAGCTCGTGCGGGCAATTGGTGGGAATTCCTGGAGACATTGGCGGCACGGGACGACGGTCTGGACGCAACTTGGCGCCAAGCTGGCACGCGACGGAGTTCCTGTGTTCGTGACTCCATCAGCCTGACGAATCAGGCTGCGGTGGAGCAACCCGATGACTGATACGCGCCGGCGCAGCGGCGGAGACGATGTGGAAAGCGAATCCCGATTGCCATAATGTGACATCGAGTGGCAAATGTCGATGGGGTTGGCACATTTGTTTCGAAGTTCGTCAGTACCTCTTTCCACCTGCGGCCGGCCTCAACCGCCGCGTCCAGATGGCACAGGCGACCAGCCCCCGGAAGGGGACCCGCTTCGCGGCAGGGAGCGTAGCCGAGGCGACAGGCGTGTGGTTTCGTTCGGCGGCCATTGCACTCCGGCGGCGAGATGTGCAGACTCCCGCGCGTTCGTCGCCTCGGGTTCCCCGCTCCCGCGTTGCCACGTGCCCTTCGACCACCGCGCGCATTGGCGCGCCACGCTCCGCCGCATCGCGATCCTGCTCGCCATCTGGGCGCTGGTTGGGCCTGTGATGAGCATCCTGTTCGTGGAGCAGCTCAACGTCCTGTCGATCGCCGGCGTCCCCTTCGGCTTCTGGATGGGCCAGCAAGGGTCAATCTACGT
>DATKDD010000130.1:0-23441 GCA_035512875.1 Gemmatimonadaceae bacterium
TGAAGCAGAAAATTGAGCGCCCACAGGTGGGGCAGCTCGAATCGCTCGATCGGCCCGTCGATCGCGCCCGCGAAGTGCGCCTCCACACGCTCTATCGTCAGGTGATCGCGTAGCACTTCGTACCAATCGCTCCGATTGGCGATGACGCCCACGTTGGCAGTATTGCCCTTGTCGCCTGAGCGAGCGTGTGCGATGTCGAGCAGTCGAACGTTCACGCGTCCACCATTTCGACGGCGGTGCTGACGACGGTCTTGTCGATGAGCGCCGGCCAGTAGGCGATCACCTCTTCGACCTTCGGTCGGCCGCCCGCGAAGCCCGTGACCGAGGGCGGGCCGTTGAGCACCAGCGGGGCGATCTCCCGTGTGAACCGCTCGATGGCCTTGCGATCGTCGCCACGGACGCCTACGCGCAGCTGCACCTCCGGGAGGTCGACCACCGTACCCGCCAGCGCGCCGTGCGTGGCGCCGGCCCCAACCAATTCCGTGTGAATCTCTTCGAAGCTCAGACCGAGGTTGTCGAGTCGCTTGCGCAGTACCTCGTCGGCCATGCGGGCTTTTTCCTGTGCGTCCGGCCAGGCATACACCAAAGTGCCGACTGCCTTATAACCGGCTCGATAGGCGATCGACACCTTGAGCTTGTCGGTGGGCGCTCGGCCACGGACGCCGTACACACGCACGCGGTTCTCCCCCACTTCCTCGAGCTGAATCGATGAAAAGTCGGCGATTACGTCGGGAGTGATGTACTCGTGGGGATCGCCCATCTCGTAGACGAGTTGCTCGGCAACGGAATGGAAATCGATGCGCCCTCCGGTATCGGGATGCTTGGTGACAACGAAGGTGCCGTCCTCTACGGCCTCGACGATCGGGTAGCCGACGTTGGCGAGATCGGGAATGGTCCGCCACTCGTACAGGCAGTTGCCCCCTGAGCACTGGGCGCCACATTCAATTACGTGGCCGGCGATGATGCCCGCGGCCAGGCGATCCCAGTCGTCGCGACGCCAGCCGAACTCGAACGACAGCGGTGCCATCGTCAGGGCGGTGTCGGTCGAGCGGCCGGTGATTACGACGTTGGCGCCCGCGCCAAGCGCTTCGACGATGGGCTGCGAACCGATGTAGGCGTTCGAGGCGATCACCTGGTCGCGCACGGACAGAAGTGGTTCCCCGGTATCCATGTTCGACAGGCGATGCCCCGCATTCAGGAGCTCGTCGAGCCGAGGGAGCAGGTCATCGCCGGTCACGACGCCGATCCGCACGCGGCCACCGTAGCCTGCCTTGCGCGCCGCCTCACGCACCGCGTTCGCGCATGCGGGAGGGTTCACACCGCCGGCGTTGGCGATGACCCGCACGCCGCGTTCAACTACGGCGGGCATCACGCTCTCCATGGCGCCAATGAAATCGCGAGCGTATCCGGCCGAAGGATCGCGCTCGCGCTGCTTCTGGAGGATCGACATGGTGACCTCAGCCAGATAATCCAGCATGAGGTAGTCCACCGGTCCGCCTTCGACCTGACGGCGCGGAGCGTCGAGTGAGTCGCCCCAGAATCCCTGTCCGGATGCGACACGAACGGTTCGACTCACGCGGGTTCTCCCAGATGCGGTGGTAGTACGAACGGGCCGAGGTGGGGACCCCGGTTGTGCAGGGACGCGCGCAGCGCCATGGCGAGCACATCCCTCGTATCCTCGGGATAGACGATTGCATCGATGAAACCGCGCGCGCCGGCATAACGAGCGTCGAGTTGGTGCTCGTAGTCGTCGCTTACCTTCTCGATCGCCTGTGTCAGTTCCGGCGACAGATCGGTTTCGGTGCGTTTGGCGGCTTCGATCTGCGGCCCGAACACCGCCTGTACGGCGGCCTCACCTTCCATGACGGCCATGCGTCCGGTCGGCCAGCTGAAAATGAAGTCCGGGTCGAACCCCTGTCCGGCCATGGCGTAATAGCCGGCGCCTGACGCGTGATTGACCGTCAACACCAGCTTGGGTACGCGCGCGGTGGCCATCGCTTCGACGAACCGGGCACCGGCGCGGATGATCCCCTCGTGCTCGGCCTCCGGACCGACCATGAAGCCGGAGACATCCTGAACGAACAGCAGCGGAATGTCCGCGCGGTCGCATCGATCGATGAAGTAGGCGACCTTTTCGGCGCTTTCGGCGTAGACGATGCCGCCGAATCTGGGGCGCTCTCCGGCGCGGCCCTTGATGAGTCCGCGCTGGTTGGCGATCACGCCCACCGGCATCCCCACGAGCGTGGCATCGCCGCAGATCATCTCGCGGGCGAGGTCCTGCTGAAACTCATCGAGGCGGCCCCCATCGAGTATCACGCGCAGGATTTCGTGCATGTCGTAGGACATTCGGTGATCGGACGGCAGCAGGTCGTAGAGTGCTTCCGGATCGGGCTGAGATGCGGAGGGCGGTGCAGTGCTTCGGTTGGGGACAGTTGGATGATGGGGTTCGGACTGTTTCGCCCTATCGTGCTTGTAGGGGGGGGCCCCCGCGCCCAGATGCGGCAGACGCTCGACAAGCGAGCGAATCTTTTGCAGGCACGCCCTGTCATCCTTCACCAGATAATGCGCCACTCCGCTCACGGCCGTGTGCGTCCGTGCCCCACCTAACGTCTCAGCGTCGATCACCTGGCCGGTGGCGCCCTTCACCAGGTTGGGGCCGCCCAGCCCCATGAACGAGGTTCCCTCGACCATGAGGATCACGTCCGACAGGGCTGGCAGATAGGCACCGCCGGCGATGCAGGGTCCCATGACCGCAGAGATTTGCGGTACGCGCAAATAGCGCCGCATCAGTGAGTTGTAGTAGAAGATGCGGCTTGCGCCGTACTGGCCGGGAAACACACCGCCCTGATACGGCAGGTTGACACCTGACGAATCGACCAGATAGACGATCGGAATACGGCAGCGCATGGCGATCTCCTGCGCTCGCAGCATCTTCTTGATCGTCTCGGGCCACCATGAGCCCGCCTTCACCGTGGCGTCGTTGGCCACTATCACGATTTCGCGGCCGGCGACCTGCCCCAATCCGGTAACGACTCCGGCGGCCGGCGCCTGCCCGTCGTACTGGTCGTAGGCGACCAGCAGTCCGACTTCGAGGAAGCGCGAGCCGGCGTCGCACAACGACTCGACGCGCTCACGGGCGGTGAGCTTGCCTTGCGAATGCTGGCGTTCGATCTTGTCCGTTCCCCCGCCCTGCCGCAGCCGCTCCTCCAGCTCGCGCGTCTCGGCGGCGAGTGTACGCAGCCGCTCGCTCACGCGTCCTGCCGCTCGTGCTCGGTGAACCAGTCGTTGATGTAGTCCACCAGATCGGACGTGCGGGTGCCAGGGCCGAACAGCTTGCCGATCCCCTGCTGCTCCAGCGCGTCCATGTCCTTCAGCGGAATGATCCCGCCGCCGGTGATCAGCACGTCGTCACGCCCGGCTTCGAGCAGCAGATCGCGCACACGCGGGAACAGCGTCATGTGCGCACCGCTCAGTATGGACAGGCCCACGACATCGGCGTCTTCCTGGATTGCAGCGTTCGCGATCATTTCCGGCGTCTGATGCAGGCCCGTGTAAATGACCTCCATGCCGGCGTCCCGGAGTGCGGCAGCAACCACCTTGGCGCCACGGTCGTGACCATCGAGCCCCGGCTTGGCGACGAGTACGCGAATCGGACGAGTCATGTGAGTGCGAGGGACGAGGGACGAGGGACGCGACGTGGGGCCAATCGACCGGTTCGGTCCATCACGCGGCGGCACGACTCGTTCAGGACGGGTAAAAAGCTACGCGTCATCCTCTTTCCTCGCCACGAGAAGCATTTCGCTGGAGGTCCTGGAGAGCGCGCGTTCGTTCCATCCGTCGAACGTCTCGTATACGACCATCCCCGCGGCGGCAAACAGCTCGGCGAGGCGTGTCGCTGTGTACAGCCTGATGCGGTGTTCCCGCTCGCCCGACGACTTCTTGCCGCTCCAGGAAGCGCGCACCGTCATGACTCCTGCTACCGGATCGAATGCGCGCTTGTGGCCGACCATCGTGCCGTCGCTCGCCTTCCACCAGTCGCTCTCGAGAAAGCGCGCCATCACGCCGTCACGGCTTCCACCATGCCAGATGAGGGTGCCACCGGGCGCCAGCACGCGCGCAAACTCACGGATCACTTGCACATCATCGCTTGGATCGAGAAAGAATCCGAACGAGGTGAACAGGTTCACTACCGCGTCGAACCGCCCGGTCCATTTGGCGGGGAGGGTCCGCATGTCGCCCCGCTCATATCGAAGCCCGCGGCTCTTTCCGCGCCGCTTCGCTACCTTCAGTAGATAGGCTGAGTAATCGAGCCCGGTGACATCGAGGCCGGCTTCGGCCAGCAGGTGGGCATGCCGTCCCTGCCCACAGGGAACATCCAGCACCCGTGAACCGACGGGAAGCGCAAGCAGATCCAGCAGGCGCCCGACTTCCCGCCGGTCGCGTGCCGCGTCGAACATGGGCGAGTACTCGAGCAGGTAGTACGCGTCGAAGTGCGTTTCCCACCACTCGCTCAGGCGCCGCGCGCTCATCGGCGGCTCAGAAAAAAATCGGCTCGCGATAGGCGCCGAACACGTCCTCCATCGCCGCCCGGATCTCGTAGAGCGTGCAGTAGTTCCGCGCGCAGTCGAGAATGTACGGCATGGTGTTCTCCGTGCCGCGACTCGCTTCACGCAGCGCTTCCAGTCGCTGGGCACACAACATGTTGTCGCGCGTGGCGCGCAGAGCGGCGAGACGCCGGCGCTGATCGTTAGTCGCTTCCTCGCCCACGCGAAGCAAATCGATCGGCAGCTCGTCTCCCTGGGTCATGAACTCGTTCACGCCCACCACGACTCGCCGCTTCTGCTCGATCTCCCACTGCTGGCGGCCGGCCGACTCGCCGATGCGCCGCTGCAGCCAGCCGTGCTCGAGAGCGGCAACGACCCCTCCCTGCCGCTCGATCTCCTCGAACAACGCTTCGGCCTGGCGCTCCATCTCGTTGGTGAGCGCCTCTACGTAGTACGATCCACCCAGCGGATCGATCACGTTGGGCACTCCCGTTTCGTAGGCAAGAACCTGTTGCGTGCGAAGCGCCACTTGCACGGCGTGCTCAGTTGGAAGGGCGAGCGTTTCATCCATGGAGTTGGTGTGCAGCGACTGTGTACCGCCGAGCACGGCCGCGAGCGCTTGATAGGCGACGCGGACTACGTTGTTCATGGGCTGCTGCGCGGTGAGTGTGACACCGGCCGTCTGCGAATGAAAGCGCATCGTCCACGAGCGCGGACTCTTCGCGCCGTACCGCTCGCGGAGGTGGCGTGCCCAGATCCGACGCGCCGCCCGCAACTTGGCGATCTCCTCGAAGAAATCGTTATGAATATCCCAGAAGAACGACAGCCGCGGAGCAAATTCATCCACTGCCAGGCCACGGGCAATACCACGTTCCACGTAGGTGAAGCCGTCGGCCAGCGTGAACGCCAACTCCTGAACCGCGGTAGATCCCGCTTCCCGGATGTGATAGCCGGAGATCGAGATGGTATTCCATTGCGGCGCGTGCTTCGCACCCCACTCGAAGCAGTCGACGATGAGACGCAGCGCAGGCTCGATCGGGAAGCACCAGGCGTGCTGCGCCATGTACTCCTTGAGGATGTCGTTCTGAATCGTCCCCCGGAGCTGCTCGGCCGACACTCCCTGACGTTCCGCAGCCGCGATGTAGAACGCCCACAGGATGATCGCCGGGCCGTTGATCGTCATCGAGGTGGACACCTGGTCGAGCGGAATGCCCTCGAACAGCGTTTCCATGTCGGCCAGACTGGAAATGGCCACTCCGCACTTTCCTACCTCGCCCTCCGAACGCGAGTGGTCGGAGTCATAGCCCATCAGCGTCGGAAAGTCGAACGCCACCGAGAGCCCCGTCTGCCCGTGCGCCAGCAGATACTTGTAACGCGCATTGGTGTCCCGGGCGCTGCCGAAGCCGGCGAACTGGCGCATCGTCCACAGCCGTCCCCGGTATCCCGTAGGGTGAATGCCGCGAAGGTATGGATAGGCACCCGGGGTTCCCGCCTCGACGTGCTGCTCGGGGGGCAGGTCGAGCTCCGAATAGAGGGGAGACACCTCGGCCGAGGAGTTCCCAAACCCGAGGTCACGCAATTCTCCCCTCGCATAACGCTCCCTCCACTGCGCCACCTCGACCCGCAGTGCCTCGAGCTCCTCGCGCGAGAGTCGTTCCTGTTCTGTCAGCTCGCGTATCGTCGTCATTCGTTTTCGCTCCCGTCGGTCCCGCTCATCAGCGGCCCGCTGCGCGCCAGCAGCGCGTTGGCGGCCGCGTATGGCGTCAGGCTTCCCTGCTCCAGATCGGGCAGACGCTCGGCCAGCCACGCCTCCGTGTCCGGATTGCCCCACAGCCGGCCACGCACGAGTCGCTCCACCACGTCCACCACGCGCTCCCGCAGCCGGAGCCGTCGCCGCTCGCGCAGCTCACCGGTCTGTTCAAGATAGTGGAAGTGCCGGTCCAGCGCGGCGATCAGTTCGTCCACGCCTTCACCCTTGATGGCCACCGTCGCCAGCACCGGCGGCGTCCAGCTTTCCACGGCACCGTCACGCGCAGCCTCTCGTGCCGCCTTTGCGGGGTTCATGAGCTGCTTGAGATCCACGCCGTGATGCGCGGGCACGTTGCGATAGGTCTGACCCATGCGCAGGCCGAGCATCAACTCCAACTCGTGTCGCAGGCGGTCGGCGCCGGCGCGATCCGCCTTGTTGACGACGTACAGGTCGGCGATCTCCATCAATCCCGCCTTGAGTGTCTGGATCGAGTCCCCCGATTCGGGTACGAGTACAACCGTCGTCGTATCCGCCGTACGGGAGACGTCCAGTTCACTCTGGCCCACGCCAACGGTCTCGATGATGATCCGGTCGAAGCCGTACGCGTCGAGCACGTCCGCCACCTCACGGGTGGACGCCGCGAGTCCGCCGAGCGAGCCTCGCGTCGCCATGGAGCGAATGAACACTCCGTCATCGAGCGCCACGCTTTCCATGCGAATGCGGTCGCCGAGCAAGGCGCCCCCGGTAAACGGCGAGGTAGGATCGACCGCGATGATTCCGACGGTGAGGCCTGCCTCACGATACCGTGCCGCCAGGCGCGTGGTGAGCGTACTCTTGCCCCCGCCCGGCGGGCCCGTAATGCCAATGCGCCGGCCGCGTCCCATGCGGGGGTGAAGTGCCGCCATCAGGCGGTTTGCGCCCGACCGCTGGTTTTCCACGATCGAGACGGCGCGGGCGAGCGCCGCCGGCCGCCGGGCATCGAAGTCGGCGAGCAAGCGATCGTGATGCGGTATGGATGGTGGAGCGGTCACCGGCGGACTCGATAGGCGCGGAACGGATTCGCCAGTAGATGAACCGGCAGCACGAGGATTACCAGAAACGCGAAGAAAGCCGCGGCAAGCGATGCCACGAGCAGGTAGAAGTTGCGATGCGCCAGATAGAACACGGTGCCGACCACTCCGGCGGCCAGCGCAAGCAGCGCAAACAACACCCGGCGTACCTGGCGTCCGACATACTGCTGAATCTCCAGAACATCACGCGGATGGGAACGCACACGCAGCTCATCGCGGCCGGCGCGGCGCAGCACGTCGCGCAGCTCGCGCGCCACATGGGCCATCTCGGCCATCCAATCGCGAACGATCTGCTGCGCGTCTTCGCCGAGGACGGCGGTGGTCAGTTCCGGCCGCATCCGGTGCAGAATCGGCGTGACGAACTGCGCCCCGTTGAACCGCTGGTCGTAGCGCATGCCGATTCCCTCGACCAGCGCCGCCGCGCGTCCGAAGTACACCAGCTCGCTGGGCAGCATCAGCGGCCACCGATAGAACGTGGACATCACTTCGTTCACGATGCGCTCGATCTGCCGGGGCTTGGTATCGGGAGTGAACGCTATGCTCATCAACGCCCGCGCCGCATCACGAATGGTTCCACGATCGACTTCGGGATCGAGCATGCCGAGTTCGTACAGTCCGGCGATCAGGCCGTCGACATCCTGTCGCACGGCCGCCATGGCGGTCGTGAGCAGCCGGCGGCGAGTATCGCCGTCGACCCGCACCACCATCCCGAAATCGAGGAGGACCACCCGCCCGTCAGGCGACACGAGAAGATTTCCCGGATGCGGGTCGGCATGGAAGAGTCCATGTACGAGCATCATGCGGATATAGACTTCGACGATCGTGCCCAACAGCTTCCAGACCTCCACATCGCCCGAGGCGATGCGTTCCTGCAGGCGGTCGATGCGTGTGCCCTCCACGAACTCGAGCACGAGGACGCGCCGCCGGGTCAGGTCGTGGAGGACTACCGGTATCAGCACGCGTGGATCATCGGCGAAGTTGGCGCGGATGGCCGTGGCGTGGCGCGCCTCGTCGCGAAAGTCCATCTCCTCCTCGATGCGCTTGGCGAACTCGCGGACGATGGTCGTTATGGCCCGCGTCTGGTGGTTCGGAAAGAGCACGTTCAGCACATAGAGGATGCGAAACGCGGCCTCCAGATCGACCCGGACAAGCTCGTCCACACCCGGACGAAGCACCTTGACCGCAACGTCCCGGTCACCGACGCGGGCGCGATGCACCTGGCCTAACGATGCGGCGGCCAGCGGCTCGGCATCGAAATCGTCGAACACCTCGCGCACCGGCCGTCCGTACTCGGCCGCGATCACTTCCTCGATTGCCGCCACCGGCAGCGCCGGCACGCGGTCGGTGAGCTGCGCCAGTGCGCCGAGATACGGTTCGGGGAGGATATCAGCACGCGACGCGAAGACCTGCGCGAGCTTGATGAAGGTCGGTCCGAGAATGGCCAACGTCGCGGTCAGGCGCTCGGCGCGTACGGCGTGGCGGGCAGCGCTCGTGCGGCGTGGACGCCCAACGAGGACCCATCGCCGGCGGTCGCGCAGAAAGGCGATCACGAACGGCATAAGCCGCCAGAACACGACGAACGGGCGCACGTTATCCGGATATCCGGATCGCTGCCGGTTGTTCACCCGCTATGCGCTGTACGAGCGCACGCTTCACCCGTGTCGGCTCCGTTTCGACGACCGTGATCTCCAGCACGCCGAGCTGGAATCGCTCGCCAACATACGGAATTCTGCCCACCGCGCGCATCAACGCACCGTTCACCGTCTGCACATCGCCGAGCAGCTCGTCGTCGAGCGGGGCATTGAAGCGCCTGGCGAGCTCACGCAGCTCAGCCGCGCCGTCGACCAGCGAGGCGCGCGACGGGCGGCGCGTCTCCGGCGCCGCGGGTTCGTCATGCTCGTCGCGGATGTCACCGACTATCTCCTCGAGCAGGTCCTCCAGCGTAACGATGCCGGCGGTACCCCCGAACTCGTCGAGGATCACCGCCAGGTGCTGCTGCTCGCGCAGCATTTCGAACAACATCTCCCGGCATGGCTTGCTTTCGGGCGCTATCTTGACCTCACGGACCGCCGGTAGCTTCTCTCCCGCGGCGTCGAGGATGTCGAACACATGGATCATCCCGACGATGTCGTCGAGCGATTCGCGGTAGACTGGCACTCGGCTGTAGCCCGCGCCTGCAATCGCCAGTGCCAACTCGCGAGGCGGCATCGCAATATCGAGAGCGAACACCTCGGTGCGCGGCGTCATCACCTCGCCGACCAGGCGCTCACCGAACTGCACCACGCCGGAGATGAATTCCAGCTCTTCGGGCTCGCTGGTGCCTTCCAGCTCGCCCTCGCGCAGCAGCTCCTCGATTTCCTCGCGCTCGGTAGCGGGGCGGTTGATTCGTGGCTCACCGGTAAATGGCAGCGCCAGTAACTCGGCTGCGCGGAACGCCGGTCGCAGCAGTTGCGTCGTCAAGCTCAGCCCGGGTAATACCGCCCGCTCCAGCCGAGGCGCCAGCGCCTGACCAATCGCGCGCGGCACGGCGTAGGCGGCAAACAGCACGGCGAAGGAGAACGCCAGGGACGCGAGCACGATTGGCAGCGATTGCGTGATCGACGCCCCGATCGCCACGCCGGCGAGCGCAAGCAGCAGCGCCGTCGCTGCCGCCGCGCCGAGCAACAGCCGACTCGGCCTCACGACGCGGGCCGTGCTCGCCGGTCCGCCGCCCAGTTGGCGCTCAACCCACTCACGAAGCCACTGGCGTCCGGCGGCGCGAACAACGGCGGCCGCGCCGCTTACCAGCGCAATGAGCACGAGTGACAGGGTGAGTAGGAGGAGGAGCATTGGTCAACCCCGGTCGGTGACCGACGGCTCGAGGCGCTCGAAGTAGACGCGCTCGATGCGCCGCCCTATCACGCGCTCCACCACCACACGGAAGCCATTCAGTCGCAGCTCCTCCCCGGCTCGCGGAATACGGCCGAGCACGGAAAAGACCAGACCGCCGACGGTGGCCACATCCTCGTGCTCGAACTCGTGATGGAGCGCCTCGGACAGATCGTCCAGCGCGACGCGTCCGGCCACCCAGAACCGCCGGTCCTCCTCCGATTCGATGGGCAGCTCCTCACGGTCGTGCTCATCGCGGATCTCACCAACGATCTCTTCGAGAATGTCCTCAATCGTCACCAGCCCGGCTGTGCCGCCGTATTCATCCACTACGATGGCGATGTGCGAGCGGCTCAACTTGAAATCGCGCAGCTGCTGGTCGATAGGCTTGCCCTCGGGAACGAAGGTGGCTGGTCGCACCAGCGCGAGCCACCCGCCGTCCGGCTGCGTATCCTCGATCACCCAGCGCAGCAGATCCTTGGCGTACAGAATACCGGTGACGTGGTCGATTGTACCACGGAATACGGGAAGCCGCGAATGTTCGGCGCTGCGCACGCGATCTCGAACCTCCGACCAGGGGGTTTCCTGTTCGATGCCGATGATGTCGATGCGCGGCACCATCACGGTCTGTACTTCGGTCTCTGCCAACGTGAACAGTCCGGGCTCGGTGGCGAAAGCCCCGCGCCGGGCGTCCGGAATCTCGACCGTCGTCGTTTCGCGCTCCCGCTCAGGATCGTCGCGCGGCTTGGGCGTAGCGACGACGCGAAGCGCGCGTTCGACTTCCACCGAGGCTGCGGCGATCGGCGCCAGCGCCAGGGTGATCGGGCGCAACAGCGGAAGTATACGCGCGATCACACTGCGCCCGCCCACCTCACCTAACGTACCCGGCGTGAGCTCCGCCAGCAGTAGCACGGCGACGGCGATGCCGATTCCCATAACGACAGCGACGAACGGCGGTCGAGTGGCGAGCCCTGCCCCCTGGGCCGCCAGCGCCGCCGCGAGCGGCACCGCGATGAATCGTGCGACGATCAATGCTCGATGGATAAGGTCGCGGCGGACCAGCTGGCCGGCGAGCACCGGATCGGCGGACAGCTCATCGTCCTCCACGGCGAGCATGGCGGCATCAACCGCGGCGCACAACGCGGAGAGCGCCCCCACGACGAGGGCGAGCACGAGTGCGGGAATGGTCACGCCGCGCCGGCCCGCTGCGCGCTGCGCAGCAGCGCTTCCTGACGCCGCCACATCACAGAACTTTCCCGTCCATCATCGGCTGGGTGATCATGCCCCAGAACGTGCAGCACGCCGTGAATGACGAGCCGGGCCACCTCCGTGCGTACCCCATGCGATCGCTGCCGCGCGTGCTCGCGGGCGACCTCCGGCGCGATGTACACGTCGCCGACCACGGGAGCGTCCGCTCCCGATCGCTCGAAACCGAACGCGATCACATCCGTTGCGCCGCGCACTCCGAGGTGGCCGGCATTGAGCCGGGCGATGGCCCGCCGGTCGATGAACGTGATCGACAGCATTGCCTGACGTACGCCCTCCGCGCGAAGCACCCGCTGGGCAATGGTTTTGACACGGGCGCGTGAAAGCGGTGCCCGCACGCCATCGAGTGCGACATCTACTGCCAGGCTCATACTCGTGCGAACTCGGATGTAATGCCTCCGCTCGAGGTCGGATAGTCTATCCGGTTGTGATGCATACCGACCAGCACACGGGCGAACTGCTCCTTGATCTCGTCGAGCTGGCGCAGCGTGAGAGGTGCGGCGCGGAGCTGCCCCTGCTCGATACGCTGCGAGAAGATGCGCTCCACGACCTCGCGGATCGCGTGGGGACTCGCGTCCTGCAGCACATTCGTCGCCGCTTCCACGCTGTCCGCCAGCATCAGGATCGCCGTTTCGGCGCTCTGGGGAATCGGGCCAGGATACTGGAAATCGCTCGGGTTAGGCGTCGACTCGCCTCGCTCGCGCGCCTTATCGAGAAAATAGGCGATGGGTCCGGTGCCGTGATGTTCCGGAATGAACGCCGTAATGGCGCGCGGCAATTTATGCTCGGCGGCGAGCTCCAGACCTTCGCGCACGTGATTGCGAATGATCGACGCGCTCATTGTCGGCTTCAGCTTGTCGTGCGGATTTGCGCCCTTGGCCTGGTTCTCCACGAAGTACTGCGGCTTCTTGAGCTTTCCGATGTCGTGATAGTAGGTACCTACTCGACCCAGCAGCCCGTTGGCGCCGATCGCGTGGCAGGCGGCTTCCACCAGATTCGCCACGCGCATCGTGTGCGCGTATGTGCCCGGCGCCTCGATCATCAGCCGGCGCAGCAGCTTGCGATTGAGGTCGGAATACTCGAGAAGCGTAAGGTCGGTCGTAATGCCGGTCAGCTTCTCCGCCAGCGGCAGCAGGACCATCGCCAGCGACACGGATACCACGGCGTTAACGCTACCCCAGAGCGCGCTGGTGCCGATGGCGCGCGGCGACCAGTCGAGCGTCAACCCGATCGCCAGTGCCGCCAATAGATAGGCACCGGCAATGGCCAGGATCGAGTAGTAGGCCTGGTCGCGCCGGCGGATGACGCGCACGGAGATCGCCGCCGCCGCCCCGACGACGAGGTTGATGAACAGCGCGTTGGTACCGCGGAAAAGCGACTGCCCGCCGATCAGCACTGCCAGAATCATCGCCGCGATCATGCTGATGCGCGGGTCGAACAGAATGCTCAGAACGATCGCGGCGAGGGCGATCGGCACCAGCTCGGGCCGGATGGGCGAAATGTTCGCGACGATGGCGGCACCGCCAAGCACGAGCAGAAAAGCCGCGGCGAACATCGCAAGCCATCGCATCGATTCGTACAATGCCGGGCGGAACAGCCCGATCGTGGCGCCGAAGATCAGGAGTACCAGTGCGTTGTACAGGATCGTCCCCGCTATGCGAGCCAGCGAGCGCTCACCACCGGTGCGTGTCTGGATCGCGTCATGCAGGGCGCGCAGCTTGTCGTGCTCCTCGCGTCCGACAACCTCGTGTTCGCCAATGATTCGCTCGCCGGCACGCACGTTGTAGCGCGTGACGTCGACGGAATTGCGAACCTCCTGCCGGCGCCGCTCCGTTGCCACCCGGTCGTACGTGACCGTCGGCCTGAAGAACGCGCCGAGCAGCTTGATGTAGAGCGCATCACCCACGGACGAGTCGGGAGCAGGATGCACGAGGCGCGCGCGCGAGAGGAGCGTTCCGAACGTGAGCAGGCTGTCGGCGAGTATGCTCCGTTCTTCCCCACCCCGCCGAACGATTACTTCTCCGGCCACGTCGTCCAGCGCGCTCGAGGACGTCACGCCGGCGGCAAGCCAGCGAGAGTAAACGAGCCGGATGCCGTCTCGCATGGCGATGCGCCGGCGATCGTCGGCGAGAAACTCCGCCTCCGCCGTCGAGAGCGTGATGCCGCGGGCGGCTGCGGCGCGCTGTACCGCAGCCGCTGCCTCACCAGGCACCGATGATCCCCCGGCGGCGCGACCGACTGCGGTCATGAAATCGTCGAGTGTGCGTATCGCGCTGTCACGCGCGGCCGACGAGTAGGTGAAGATCGGCTTGACGGATCGCGCCAGCTCTTCGCGCTCCTTTGCGAGGTCCGCGTCCGACTTGCGAACCATGAAAGCGAATGGCGCAATCACATCCTGGTTCGCCACCGAACCGACCTCGAAGATCGGCACATCGACCGCCGGCGAGGCGGGAAACAGCAGGTAGGTGGCGATGGCCAGCCCGACCAGCAACATTGCCCGTCGCGCATGGAAGGCAATGCCGCGTGGCGGCGGATCGAGCATCGGAACCGAGTGCTCGAGCTGAGGGCGCGCGTCGCCGATCGTCATGCGCTCGAATCCGCTGCGTAGGCCCGTACGATGTCGCGCACCAGTCGATGACGAATGACGTCGGACTCCTGAAGGTAATGGAAAGCGATGCCGTCGATGCCCGACAGAATCCGTTCGATCTGAATCAGCCCGGATTGTTCCCGGGCCGGGAGATCGATCTGGGTCTTGTCACCCGTAATGACAGCCTTCGAGTTAACTCCGAGCCGCGTGAGGAACATCTTCATCTGGGCGTTCGTCGCGTTCTGTGCTTCATCGAGAATGACGAATGCATCGGAAAGGGTTCGTCCACGCATGTAGGCCAGTGGCGCGATCTCGATCACGCGCGTTTCCAGCGCCTTCTGGACGCGTTCCTGCGGCATCATGTCGTCCAACGCATCGTACAGCGGCCGCAAGTACGGGTCCACCTTGGCCTGCATGTCACCGGGGAGAAAGCCGAGGCTTTCGCCGGCCTCGACCGCAGGCCGCGCGAGCACAATGCGGCGCACGCGTTTACGCATGAGCGCATCGACCGCTGCGGCGACGGCGAGATATGTCTTGCCGGTGCCGGCCGGCCCGATGCCGATCACGATGTCGTGCTCGGTTATCAGCTTCATGTAGCTCGCCTGTCCCGCCGTCTTCGGCTGGATGACGCGCCGGACGCCGGGCAGGGCGATGCGTGGCGCGCCGGATGCCGCACCGTCAGCATCGAGCGGCCCTTCCTCGCTCATCCGCAGCACATCGTCAGGCGTGATTCCGCGCCGCTGGCGCGCCGCATCGACCATCCGTTGCGCCACCGCGGCGGCGCGCTCCACCTCTTCCGCCGACCCGCTGAGCGTGAGTGCATCGCCGCGCAGGGCGACCTTCACGCCCGTCAGGCGCGCCAACTCGACCAGGTTGGCGTCGTTCACGCCGGCCAGTGTCAGGAGATCCGCCCCCTCCGTCGAGAGGCGGTGCGCGATCATTTCTTCCGTCACGGAACGGCCTCCTCACGAATGGCGATGTGCAGGTCGCGCAGATCACGATCGGAAACCACCGTCGGCGCGCCTTCGAACAGCGCCCGCGCGGCGGTGGTCTTGGGGAATGCGATCACGTCGCGCAGCGAAGTGGCGCCGGCGAGCAGCATGGCGAGCCGGTCCATACCTAACGCAATGCCGCCGTGGGGCGGAGCGCCGGCGCGCAATCCCTCGAGCAGGAACGAAAAACGCGACTCGGCGGTCTCGGCATCGAGGCCGAGCAGGGCGAACACCCGCTCCTGAAGGCGGGGATCGCTGATCCGGATGCTGCCGCCCCCCAGCTCCATGCCGTTCAGCACCACGTCGTACGCCAGCGCACGCGACCGTTCCGGTGCGATGTCGAGCAGTGGCACGTCGTCGGGGTGCGGCGCGGTGAACGGATGGTGCACGAAGGTGAGTGCCCCGCTGTCGGCATCGCGTTCGAACGCGGGAAAGTCGGTCACCCAGAGAAATTCGTTCGCGTCGGGTGGAATGAGATCCAGGCGGCGTGCCACCTCCTGCCTCACGCGGTCGAGCGCCGTCGAGGATATGCGATCGGGGGCGGCGACCATGAGGCACAGGTCCCCGTCCTGGAGTCCGAGCGTGGTCGCCGCCTGCTCCGAAACGAATCTGGCCACCGGCCCCTCCAGGGCGCCCTGTACGCGCTTGAGACGCAACAGGCCGCCGGCGCCGGCGCTCCTGGCGATCGACTCCAGCTCATCGACCTGTTTGCGCGAGAACACGCCGCCGCCCGGGATACGAATTCCGCGCACGCGCCCGCCCTTCTCGATCGCCGAGCGGGCAATGGTGAACTCGGAGCCGCGAAAGAGCTCGGTTGCATCCTGGATCTCGAGCGCATAGCGAAGGTCGGGGCGATCCGTTCCATAGCGTTCCATGGCGTCGTCGTACGTCATGCGGCGGAACGGTCGGTCGACCTGCACGCCGCCCTCCTTCCATAACGCCTGGAGCAGCCCTTCGGTCAGGTCCAGGATGTCATCCGGCGTGATGAACGATGCCTCGACGTCGATCTGCGTGAATTCCGGCTGCCGGTCGGCCCGCAAGTCCTCATCGCGGAAGCAGCGCGCGATCTGGAAGTAGCGGTCGTAGCCGCTCACCATGAGGAGTTGCTTGTATAGCTGAGGCGATTGCGGCAACGCGTAGAACTCCCCGGCGTGTACGCGGCTGGGCACCAGAAAGTCACGGGCACCTTCGGGCGTCGGTTTGGTGAGGATCGGCGTCTCAATCTCGAGAAATCCTAACGCATCGAAGTAGCGTCGCGTCTCCTGCATCAGCCGGTGGCGCAGAATCAGGTTGCCCTGCAGTTCCGGCCGTCGCAGATCCAGATGGCGATGGCGCAGCCGTTGTTCCTCGGCCGGCAGCGGTTCCCCTTTGGCGCGCGCGACCGGGATGGCCGGCGTGGTAGCGGGTCCGACGACGTTCACGCCGGTGGCACGAACCTCCACATCGCCGCTCGGCAAGTCCGGGTTGCGCATTTCGAGCGGACGGGCAACGACCTCGCCTTCGATGAGCAGAACCGTCTCGGCGCCCGCCGATGCGGCGGCCAGCATCACCTCGGCCGGCGCGCTGTCGGGATTGCACGAGATCTGCACGATTCCCGACCTGTCGCGCAAATCGAGAAAGACGAGTCCACCGAGATCGCGGCGACGATGCACCCACCCGCCGAGCCTGACGAGCGATCCGACGTGCTCGAGGCGAAGGGCACCGCATGAATGCGATCGCATCCGCGTGACGAACGAGGCCGGCATGGTCACGACGGGGAGATCTTGCGGCGGAGGAGATGAGTCGCGGCGACGAGGCCGGCGAACGCACCGGCACAGTCAGCCGCGAAGTCGCGAGCGTCGGCGGAGCGTCCGGGGATGAATCGCTGGTGCCACTCGTCGGCCGCGGCGAAGGCGGCGACGCCGATCAGTAAGCTGCCTAACGTACGAGCCGACGCCGGGTGGGCGGCGCGGGCTACCAGCGCGCCGAGCACGGCGTACAGGCCAAGGTGCACCAGCTTGTCGGCTCCCGGAAACGCGAACGCGCCGATGGGCGCGAGCTCGGGTCCGGGGATCGAGGTGAGCACGAGGATAAACGCCGCCCAGAGAGCGGGCGGACCCCATCGGCGACGGCTCACTCGGGTTCCGACGACCGGATCACCCCCACGAAGGCGTCGGGGGACGCGGCGTTGGCGAGCTGCGCGCGCAGGTCTTCTCGCCGAAGCATGCGAGAGATCCGGCTGAGGGTCTTCACGTGCGCACCCGAAGCGCTCTCCGGACCGACGAGCAGGAAGAAGAGACGTACTGGCTCGCCGTCGAGCGCATCGTACTCGATACCCTCGGACGCGACGCCCGCGACAAGCGTCAGGCGCGCGACCTGGGGAGTCTTGCCGTGGGGGATGGCAATTCCACCGCCGATGCCTGTGCTCAGCAAATCCTCTCGCTCCCTGACCGATGCGAGGATCGCCTCGACATCGGCGTCAGCGTTCTCCGCCGCCACAAGTTCGACGAGTTCCCGAAGGACTTCGACCTTCGTACGGCCGCCAAGCGGCACTTTGACGCGCGCTGTGGTCAGCAGCTCTGAGAGCAGCACACTCGCTCCGAATTTCGCATATGCAGGTCGGTACAATGTAATGGCCGCGTCCGGGTGCCGAAAGCGATTCCTTGACTCGCCGCCGACGCGCTCATAACCTCAACTTC
Organism: Gemmatimonadaceae bacterium; assembly: GCA_035512875.1. Classification (GTDB taxonomy): domain Bacteria; phylum Gemmatimonadota; class Gemmatimonadetes; order Gemmatimonadales; family Gemmatimonadaceae; genus JALZIF01. The sequence goes on from DATKDD010000130.1 coordinate 17,756, forward strand.
ATGCGGCGCATGACCTTCGCGGCACTTTCGTTTTTCCTCCTCCCCGCGCCGCTGATGACACAGCCGGTTCCGGGTCGTGATCTGCTGCGCTTTCCACTCGGCACGATGGATCGCGCCGTGGCGCTGGGCAGCGGGTTGGGAGACGGGCTTGGGAACCCGGCGACGGTAGCGATGCTCGACACAGGTGCGATGCACGTAGGAATCTCTGCGCTGCAAACATCGTCGCAGCAAGGTGTTACCGTGCAGTTGGGCACGGTCGCCGTTCGCCTGCCGCGACAGATCGTTTTCACGACGTCCTTCGCGCGGGCATCGGTGTCAGACCTCGTCCGTACCGAAACGGACCCTCAGTCGATCGGTACCGAAATTCCATACGCCACACAGCTCCTTTCGGTCGGAGTGGCCAGGCGCATCGCAGGGCCGATCTCTGCCGGAGCTGCGCTTCGATATCGCCGCGGCGAACTGGACCTCGACAAGCAGGGAGAGCTGGGCGCCGATGTGGGGTTGTTCGCCAATCATCTGCCGTTGCGCGATCTGTCGGTGGGCGTTGCCACCTTCCTCTGGCGACCCGGAAGGTCCCTGGAGCAGCACACGGCGATCAACATGGCGGCTGATGTGCGGATCGCCGGCAGCACCATCACGCGCGAGTTGCGAGCCGGCTACTCATCGTCGGCGATAGTCGACTGGGCACGAGAGGAGTTCGTGTTCGTGCACGGGCGACATGGCATTTGGGAGGGGCGCGGCGGACTCACCCGTGACGTAGTGCATGGCGCCCAACCGTGGCGCCAACGGCTCGGCCTCACCGTATACGTCGCCCCGTACTCGGTGGGGATTGCTCGTGAGGAAAACGGTGCCGGCCTCGAGCCTATCTATCAGCTCACTCTTGCCGCGCGGCTACGCTGATGTCCAAGCTCAATTTGCTGAACCAAACGCCGGACGAAGCGGAGGCGCTGCTCCACGACTTCTTGCGAGACACGGGGGAGCCCGCCTATAGGGCGCGCCAGGTGCTCCGCCACCTGTGGCAGCGCCCGGTCGCCGGATTCGAAGACATGACCGATCTTCCGCTCAATTTGCGCGAGCGGCTGTCGGCTCGGTTCGCCCTTCCCCGCCTCGCGCTGCACGCGCATGAGGCTTCGAGCGACGGAACGCAGAAGATGCTGTTTCGGCTGCCAGATGGCCAAGGCATCGAAACGGTAGCGATCCCGGATGACGACCGCCTGACGCTGTGTATCTCCTCGCAGGCCGGCTGCGCCCTGCAGTGCGCTTTCTGCGCCACCGGCCGGATGGGATTCCAGCGCAACCTGGAGGTATGGGAGATCGCAGCACAGGTGCGCGAGATGGCGTTGCTCGATCCTCCAATCCGGGTCACCAACGTCGTTTTCATGGGAATGGGTGAGCCGCTGATGAACTGGCGCGCCGTTGCTCCGTCCCTGACGCTTCTCAACGACCCACGCGGCATCGGCATCGGCGCCCGGCACATCACCGTCTCGACGGTCGGGGTGCTGCCCGGGATCATCGCGCTGTCCGATCGACCCGAGCAGTTCCGGCTGGCCATCTCGATACATGCCCCGTCGGACGAACTGCGCCGCGAGCTGATGCCGATCAACATCAAGTACCCGCTGGCCGAAGTGATCGAGGCCGCCAAGGCGTTCGATCGCCGCGTCACGTTCGAGTACGTGATGCTGGGCGGAGTGAACGACCGGCCGGAGCATGCGCGGCTACTCGCCGCCCTCGCTCGTGAATGCCGGGCTTTCGTGAATCTCATTCCGCTGCACCCTGGTGGAGCGCACGACTTCACGCCCACACCCCCTGACGAGATCGCCGCCTTCGCACGGCAGGTACGCGGCGCCGGTGTGGAGGTGGCGGTACGACGAAGCCGCGGTACCGACATCTCCGCCGCGTGCGGACAGCTACGGGTGGAACGGCTCGGACGGCGGAATCCAATCGGGACCGAGGAGCACGGTAACATCCAGATTGCGTGAGCTGCCGGGCCGCGAATCGACCGGCACCCCGCCGAGTGCGGCGGCTACCAAGTGCGCCCATTCGGGCTGACCAGCGCGATCGAGCACTATCGTGCTATCGAGCTTCGCCCGTTCGGTGCCGAAATACACCACGTCGAAGCCACGGTCGCGCAGGTGGAACGTCGCGCGGCGGGCGAGTCCCTGAACGTTGCTCGCATTGAGAACCTCGACGCGGATACGCACGTTCTCCGGTGCCCGGGCATCGACCCTGGAGGTCGGCGGGTCGCCCGCCGGTGCGCCCCACCCTGCTCCGAACCGGATCGCCAGCACCGCCATGGCGATCAGCAGCACCGCCCCAGCCGTGATGGCCAACGCGCGCCGCCGCATCATGGTCCGGCGTTCCATAACGCGATCGTATTCGGATGCAGCCGATGTCCGTCGCGTAACGCCCAGATCAGCCGCCGCCTGACGACCTCGCGGAAGGTGCCGGCGAAGTCGTTCGGCACCTGCGCTGCCAGGTAGGCTCGCTCCTCTCTCTCGAACGCGCGGCCGGGCTCCAGGTAGTCGGCCATGTAAAGAGCGCGGCCAACGCGCTCCCATCGCGGGTATCCCACCGTGTGCCAGGCAATTGCCTCCAGCACCGGCTCCCGAACCTCGCCTTCCAGCCTCAGGCGCGCCGCCGCGGCAGGGCCGTGACGCATGCCAGCGGGAAGTCCGTCGCCCGGCACGTCCAATCGCTCCGGATCGGCATCGCGCAACACATCGTGCCACCGGCCCGCGTCATGCCACGCTCGTGCTTCGTCAGGCTCCAGCCGCATGGCTTCGGCCCATTGGTCGAGCAGCGCCGTCACCCGGGCGATGTGCGCGCGACGGCTCTCACGCACCTCCGCCCACGCCGGCAGCTCAATCGTATCCACGTCGCACATACGGATCGAGAACCGCATGATTTCGAATGCTCGTGCGGGTGACGTAATTCCATCCCTTGAGCTCCACACCACGGCCGATGCGCGATTCGACCACGCGGCTATGCGGGCCGATGACACACTCGTTCCCGATCTCCGTCTGGCCCTCCAGGATCGCGCCGGGATACACGATCGTATCGGCACCGATCGTCACGTCCACGTCGATCAGTACCGTATCGGGCAGCAGAAAGGTGACACCCTGCCCCTGATGGCGCCTGACGATTCTGTTCCGCAAGAGCACCGCCGCCTGCGCGAAACCCGCCCGGTCTTCGATCCGCAGCAGCTCATCGTCGTGGCCTGGCGCGAGCGTTGCGACCGGGTCCGGACGCAACGGATCGTCGAAAGCGGCCAGGGCCAGACCTTCGCCGCAGACGGCAACCGCAACTGGCGCGCCGAGCGCGATCACTTTGTCCTCGCCGGCTCGCAGTAGACGGCATAACGATGGAGCTTCGATCAGCGGTGCTCCACCGTCGGCAAGAATGAACATGCCTGGCACACCCAGTGTCCGGCGAATCGCCTGTGCCTCGTCTTCCTCTCGCACAGATTCGGTTTCGATCGGCACCCTTGGGTCGGCAGGCATCGTCAGGACGCTGCCTTCGAGGTGAAGCACGGTGATGCGGTCAGGAACCGGATCCACCGCGCCGAGTGCAGCGATTACGTGCCAGAGCACGGGTCGCCCGGCAAGCGGATGCTGATAGACGGAGATTCGGGACTGGTAGCGGACCGCCGGATCGAGCGCCGCAATAACGCCGCGCCAGCTCACGAGTCGCGCAGTATCGCGTTATCGATGAGCCGCGTGAAGCCAATGCGGACTGCAAGGGCGACGATGGTGCCAGGAGTCGCCGTTTCGGCGCGGCGGAGCAGGATTGGGTCCATGACTGCAAGATACTCTATGTCGATTCCCCCGGCCGTGAGCAGCTCCGCGCGCCCAAGCTGCTCCAGCCGGGTGGCGTCTCGCTCCCCAGCGGCGAACTCGGCGGCAATCAGATTCAAAGTGCGCGGAATGGCCTGTGCCCGCGCGCGCTCGTCAGGCGAGAGATAGGCATTCCGGCTCGACAGCGCCACGCCATCGTGATCTCGCAGGGTAGGAGCGATTACTATCCGAGTGGGGATGTCGAGGTCACGGGTCATTGCCTGTACCAGCGTCGCTTGCTGGATGTCCTTCTGGCCGAACACCGCCACGTCGGGCTGCACGATGTTCAACAGCTTCGCAACTACGGTAAGCACACCGGTGAAGTGCCCGGGCCGCACTGCGCCCTCCCAATCGTCGGCCAGCGCAATCGGCCGAACCTCCACCGCTCGATCACCGGGATACATCTCGTCGCGAGTTGGCGAGAACAGAACATCCACGCCCGCGGCGGCCGCCTTTGCGACGTCGCCGTCGGCGTCACGGGGATAGCGCGCGAAATCTTCCGTGGGGCCGAACTGCAGCGGGTTCACGAAGATGCTCATTACGACGGCGTCGGCGTGCTTCCGTGCGGCATCGACCAGCGCCAGGTGGCCCTGATGGAGCGCCCCCATTGTCGGAACGAATCCAATGCGCGAGCCGGACCGCCGCCGGTCCCGCACCAGCGCGCGGAGCTCGGCAATGAGACTAACCCGCTCCATGCTAGAAGCTGTGCTCGTCGTCAGGGTATCGGCGTTCCCTGACGTCGTCGCAGTACCGGCTGACGGCCTCGCGCACGTCATCGGCCAGGTTGGCGTAGCGCTTGAGAAACCTCGGCTGAAAGCGGTCGTTCAAGCCTAGCAGATCCGGAAGCACGAGCACCTGCCCGTCGCACTCCACGCCGGCGCCAATGCCGATCGTCGGAACCGGTACGCTTTGCGTAATCCGGGCCGCGACGGCGGCCGGGATGAGCTCCAGCACCATGGCGTACACACCGGCTTCGACCAGCCGCCTGGCCTCGTCGACGAGCCGGGTAGCGTCGTCAGGCTCGCGTCCTTGCACACGATGGCCGCCGAGCGCGTGCACCGATTGCGGCGTAAAGCCGAGGTGACCCATGACCGGAATGCCGACCTGCACTACCGCCTGAATTCCGCGGAGCACCTCGTTGGATGCGCCCTCGAGCTTCACCGCCTGCGCTCCCGTTTCCTGCATGACACGGCCACAATTGGTCACCGCCTGCTCGGCGCTCACCTGATAGGTGAGGAACGGCATGTCGATGACCAGCATCGCCCGGCTCACGCCGCGGCGAACCATCGCGCCGTGATAGATCATCTGATCCAGCGTGACGGGTACGGTGGAATCGAGACCGGCAATGACGTTGCCCAACGAGTCCCCAACCAGCACCGCGTCCACGCCGGCTTCATCGACCAGCCGGCCGAACAAGGCATCATAGGCCGTGACGAGGGTGAGCCGCTCGCCAGCCTCCTTGCGCAGCAGAAAATCCCGGGCGGTAACCCGCGCTGGCGCTTTTGGCGGCGTGGTCAAGATGTGTGCTCCAGCTCGGCGAGCTCGCGCTGCCAGAATTCGCGGTTCGGCAGCTCCGGATGAGGCACGAGCAGTCCCGGTTCATGCACTTGCTGCCGGGCGAATTGCACGATGTCGATGTCGAGCGTGCGCGCGGCCCATCGCACCCTCCGCTCGCGCCCCGCCCGATGCTCGATTGCGTGAATGGCGTCGAGCAGTGCGCGAGGCGACAGCTCCGTTTCCAGCGCGATCATCTGATTGAGAAAAGGCTCGGTGGCTGCGCCACCGAGCGGCGCGGTCTCTTCGACGGATGATACGGCGAGTACTCGACTTCCTGGAAGCCGCGCCAGCGCATC
>DATKDD010000131.1:0-8002 GCA_035512875.1 Gemmatimonadaceae bacterium
CGGCGTCTACGTCTTCCTGCGCCGCACGCTCTCGCCCGCGGTCGGCTTCCTGTGGGGCTGGGCGATGTTCTGGATCATGCACTCGGGCATCATCGCCGCCATCGGGATGGTGTTCGGGCGCTACGTCGCGTACTTCCTGCCCTGGGGCGACGCCGCCGTGAGGCCGCTCGCGATCGGCGCGATCGTGCTGGTCTCCGGGATCAACTACGTGGGGGTGCAGCACGGGGGCCGGCTCCAGGCCGCGTTCACCGTCGGCAAGGTCGCGGCGATCGCGATCATGATCGCGGTGGCGTTCGCGCTGGGGGCGCCGGCGGAGGAGGGCGCGGGAGCGGCGGCGGTCGACGCCGGTGGAGTGGCGCCCACGGCCGCCGCGAGCGGGGCCCTCGGTCCCTTCCTCGCCGCCGTGGCCGCCGGCCTGTTCGCGTTCGGCGGCTGGCACATGGTCACCTACACGGCGGGCGAGACCGTCGACCCCGAGCGCACTATCCCGCGCGCCCTCGCGATCGGCATCGCCGTCGTGGTCGTGTGCTACATCGCGCTGAACGCCGCGTACCTGTACGTGCTGCCTCTCGAGACCGTGGTCGCGTCCACGCGCGTCGCGGCCGACGCCGCCGACGCCGTCCTGGGCTCGGGCGGCGCCGCCTTCATGTCGGCGCTGGTGGGCTTCTCGGCGTTCGGCGCCGTGGCCGGGCTGGTGCTCGCGGGCCCGCGCGTCTACCACGCCATGGCCGAGGACGGGCTGCTCTTCCGCTGGGTGGCCGAGGTGCATCCGAGGCACAGGACGCCGCACCGGGCGATCGTGCTCCAGGCGGCGTGGTCGTGCGTTCTGGTGGCGACCGGCACCTACCGTGGGCTGTTCACGCGCGTGATCTACACCGAGTGGATCTTCTTCGCGCTCATGGCGGCCGGGCTCATGCTGGCGCGCCGGCGGCCGGGCTACGCGCCCGCCTACCGGGTGTGGGGCTACCCGCTCGTGCCTCTGCTCTTCATCGCCGGCTCGCTGGGGGTCGTGGCGAACCAGGTCTCGCTCCAGCCGGTCGACAGCGCGCTGGGCCTGGGCTTCGTGCTGCTCGGGCTGCCCGTCTACTACTACTGGGAGGCCAGGCGTGCGCGTCATCGACGTCCATAACCACTACTACCCGCCGGCCTACCTGGACGCGCTGGAGGAGGGCCCGTCGGCCGTCCGCATCACCCGCGACGACGACGGCAACCCGGTCCTCCACTACCCGGGCGACTACAACGTCGCCGTACGCGGCCACCGCGACCTCGACTACCGCGAGCGGGTGCTCGAGCGGGAGGGCGTGGACGTGCAGGTGGTGACGCTGACCACGCCGGGCACGCACGTGGAGGAGCCGGCCCGCGCGGTGGAGCTGGCCTGGCTCGTCAACGACGACTTCGCGGCCGCCTGTCGCAGGCCCTCCGGCCGATTCGCGGCGCTCGCCACCCTCCCCTTGAACGACCCGGCCGCCTCCGCCGACGAGCTGTCGAGGGCGGTCACCGAGCTCGGCCTGCCGGGCGCGATGGTGTTCGCCAACGTGAACGGCGTGGCGCTGGCCGACGACCGTTTCCTGCCACTGTGGGAACGGGCGGACGAGCTGGGTGCGGTCATTCACATCCACCCCACCGCGCCGCCCGGGGTCGAGGCCATGACGGAGTACTGGCTCATGCCGCTGGTGGGCTTCCTCGTGGACACGACCCTCGCGGCGGCGGGCCTCGTCTTCCGCGGTATCCCGGAGCGCTTTCCCCGTATCCGCTGGATCCTCGGGCACCTCGGCGGGACCATCCCGTACATCGCGGAGCGGCTGGACCGGGGGTGGCGCGCGTTCCCGGAGTGCCGCGAGCACATCGACCGGCCGCCCTCGGAGTACCTGCGGCGGTTCTACTACGACGGCGTCAACTTCGACCCGAAAGCGCTGCGGTTGGCGGTGGACTTCGCCGGGGCGTCGCAGGTGCTCGCGGGGAGCGACTACCCGCACCGGATCGGGAGCATCGCGCTGATGAAGGAAGTGGTGGAGGGTGCGGGGCTGTCGGCCGAGGAGCGGGGGGCGATCCTGGGGGGGAATGCGGAGAGGGTGCTGGGGTTGTGATGGCGGGAGGCGCTCTCGCTCCGAGGGCGCGATAGCGGTGCTCCGCGTCGCGGCTGAGGCGTATGCTGAGCCCGCGATAGGCCGTGAATGCCCGGTCCGCGCCTGGCCTTCCCGACATGCTTGGGAGGCGACCCGGCCATTTGATCCAGCGTCCGACAGCGCTAGGTTGCGCGTTAAACGACTCATCGGGTCCAGAAGGGGGCGCCCAATGGAGAACCTGGAGCTTGCGGAACGCATCGTCAGAACGCGAGGCAAAGCCGAGCTGAGGCTAGCCGGCGGTCCTCAGCCCGAGGTTCTTCTGCATGTCGCCGGTGCCGGAGCCATGGATTGGCTTGCTGACGAGTCCCGTACCTCGTCGTGACCCCCCCGCCCTACTGCACCCGCGCGGTCGGTGCCAACGACGATGCGCCACGCCTTGCGAGGCCCAAAAGTGAGAGCTTCTCCCCCGGCTTGACCTGCCGCGTAGGATTGGGACCCCCAGGACGGGGCACCACCGGTGGCCCCCACGGTATCGGCGCTCACCTTCCACGTTCGGACACGTCGGCGGGAACCGAACCCCGGTTGCGACGATGTTCTCTAGGGAACATGTTCCCGCTGGATGCGACGGAGCGGCAAGGTGCCGAACGCAGCTTACATAACAACTGCGAAAGCTGCCAAGCTTGGGCTACACCATTCAGCACGCCCGCCGGCCTGATTCTAGCAGGGAAGCTGGCTGGAATGAAGGTAGGCCGCGACTGGCTCGTGGTCGCATCGAGTGTGGAGTCGTTCGTCGCTCGGAGCGAGCGCCTTTCATTGCCGTTAGGTGAAACCAAAAGTAAGCAGGAGAATGGTTGTTGAAAGCAGCTGACCAGCAGCTTGAACTCTTGCGGCGTCAGACACGTCGGAGCGACAACCTTACGGCACCCCTGACTCGTCTTCCCCTGCGAATTGCTGGGCTTTTCGCGGGGATCGGCGGTGTTGAGCTCGGACTGAGCAGGGCCGGCCATAAGGCCGCTTTCTTTTCAGAAATCGATGCGTACGCCTCTGCCGTTCTCCAGGAACGCTTCGACGGAGTACCAATCACTCCAGATGTTCGGGACATTGACGATCTTTCTGGAATCGATCTAGTTGCAGCCGGATTCCCATGTCAGGACCTGAGTCAGGCTGGGAAGACTGCTGGGATAAGCGGGGAGAAGTCCGGACTCGTTGCTGAGGTTTTTCGATTGCTCTCCGAGCATGACCCCCGCTGGATACTGTTGGAGAACGTCCCGTTCATGCTTTCCCTTGACCGGGGCCGCGGAATGCTTCACCTCACGGCCCGCCTGACACGGCTCGGCTTCGCCTGGGCCTACAGGGTCGTAGACACTCGATCGTTCGGGCTGCCTCAACGGCGCCAGCGAGTGATTTTGCTCGCGTCCCGTAGCGAGGATCCTCGAGATGTGCTCTTCGCCGACGATTTCGGTGAACCGGAGCAGAAGCGCTCGGGCGACGCCTACGGGTTTTACTGGACTGAAGGTAATCGAGGCCTTGGCTGGGCCGTTGACGCGGTGCCGACTCTCAAGGCTGGCTCGACCCTAGGCATTCCCTCTCCACCAGCGATCTGGGTGCCAGCGACAGGAGAAATCGGAACTCCAGATATCCGCGACGCAGAGCGTTTGCAAGGTTTTCCGGCGGACTGGACTGTAGCAGCCAGCAAGTCAGACGGACGGCGCAGCGGCCCACGGTGGAGACTCGTTGGCAATGCTGTAAGTGTGCCGTTGACGGAATGGCTCGGCCGCCGCCTGCGCGGGCCGGGGGAGTATGACTCGCGACGCGATCCAGTATTTGGAACTAACCAGCGCTGGCCGCGAGCCGCTTGGTGCATGGGCAGTGAGATCCACCGAGCTCTGGTATCTGAGTGGCCGGCGGATAACCCGCACACCCCGCTCAAAGACTTTCTAGCCTTCTCCCTCCGGCCACTATCGGCGCGCGCGACGGCTGGATTCCACAAGCGAGCGTCGAACAGCACGCTCCGATTCGCAGGTGGCTTCTTGCCGGCCGTGAAACGGCACTTGGACAACATGCAACTGGTGGCCTCGGGACGCTGAGAGATGAGGACCCCGAAGCATCAGGATCCGAATCTGGACTCTGGTAAGAGGGTTATCGCTGCAGTACTCGCTGCATCCGAGCCTCGCCCCGATTCTCAATCCCCATCTGATGAGAAGACCAAATACGCGACACGGTTTGCCGATGAGATGGGTGCTCGAATCGCTGAGAGTTTGAGCGGCCGCTTGGCCGGCATCACAGCGACCACCAAGCGGACTGCCATATCCGTTAGAGGACGAAAGCAGCTCGATGTCAACTTTAGCACGCCTGAGCAGGGACTCGCATTGGGTATATCGCTGAAATCCGTTCACACACGAGATGTTGGGGGGGCGGAGCGTTATACCCACAACATGAAGCGGAACGAGGAGGAGCTGCGAATCGAATCTAGTGGGTATCACAAAAGGCAGCCCTATGCGGTTATGGTCGCGGTTTTGTTTCTGCCTTTCGACAGTTGTTCTGACGGAAAAAGAGGACATCCCTCATCGTTTGGAAGCTGGGTGCGCCACCTGCGGCCATACACCGGTCGCGCTGAGCCAACCGACGGCCACGATATCTTCGAGAAGACCTACATCGGATTGTATCAGCCAGATGCCTCCGATCTGCGCTTCTTCGACGTGGAAGCCGATCCACCGAAGAACGGCGAGCCGCAGCGCGATGGCGACTTATTGGCATCCGACGGTCGAGCGCAACGGCTGCTGACATACGACGAGTTTTTGAACACCGTCTACCATATTTATCTAAGAAGGAACGCGGCAGAGTTCCGTTGGGCGGAGGGCGGGGAAGACCCGTTGACGATCGATGAGATTGACGGCGGCGAGAGCGATGACGACACCTAAGGCGTCTTCCCCTGAGACCCGAGAGCGTATGAGGTCGACGCGACAGCGCGATACCCCTTGTGAGGTCAAGCTCCGGTCGGCGCTCCACCGTATGGGCCATCGCTTCAGACTTCAATGGCAGATTCCTGGCACGCGACGCCGGGCCGACATCGCGTTCCCTTCTGCGAGAGTGGCCGTATTCGTGGATGGGTGCTTTTGGCACGTCTGCCCCCAACACGCCACATGGCCGCAGGCTAACCGGGAGTGGTGGCGGAAAAAGCTCTTGAGGAACGTGCAGCGCGACAGGGACACTGACGCCCGACTTGAGGAGCGAGGGTGGATCGTCTTGCGATTCTGGGGGCATGAGGATATGGACTGGGCCGCCAAGACCGTGGCAGGAGCCGTTGCTAAAAGAGTCGACGCTAGCCGTTGAGGCATTTTCGCGGTGCTTTTTACCCAACCACCCCCCGAAACCTCCGCGTCGCCGCCCACAACCCCACCACCGCCATCCCCGCCAACGCCGCCACCTGCGGCCACAGCACCACGATCCCCGCCCCCTTCAGGAACACCGACCGAGCGATCACCAGAAAATGATGCAGCGGGTTCAGCAGCGACAACCGCTCGAAGAACGGAGGCATCGTCTCGACGGGGTACAGGAACCCCGACAGGATCACCACCGGGAACAGCGTCAGGAACAGCCCGAGGAACGCCTCCTGCTGCGTCCGTGACACGGTCGAAATAAGCAACCCGACGGCGAGGCCCGCAAGGATGAAGAGCGCGGCCGCGAAGAGCAGCAGCAGGAACGAGCCGCGGAACGGGATACGGAACCACAGCAGCGCTACCGTCGTGACGAGGGCGAGCTGCACCATCGCGATCGCGGCCACGGGGATCGTCTTCCCCAGCATCAGCTCGCCGGCGGACAGCGGCGACACCAGGAGCTGGTCCAGCGTGCCGAGCTCGCGCTCGCGGACCACCGACAGCGCGGTCAGCAGCATCGACATGAGCATGACGATCATGCCGACGACGGCGGGGACGTTGTAGACGCGGCTCACGAGGCCGGGGTTGAACCACGCGCGAGCGTCGAGCTGGACCGGCGGGTCTGGGGCGACGCCCGTGCGCTCGGCGGCGCGGCGCAGGCCGTACGCCTGGATCGCCCGCGTGGCGTAGCCCTGAGCGAGGATGCCGGTGTTGGAGTTGGTGCCGTCGACGATCACCTGGACGTCCGCGGTGCGGCCGGCGGCAAGGTCGGCCTCGAAGCCGGCGGGGATGACGATGCCCACGGTCGCGTCGCCATGGTCCAGCGCGCGGGTGAGGTCGGCTGCGCGGTCGGACGTGCCGGCAAGGCGGAACTCGGTGCCCGCGGTAAGCGACTGGACCAGGCCGCGCGAGTCCGCGGTGCGGTCGTGGTCCTGCACGAACATACGCACGTCGCGCACGTCGGTGTTGACCGCGTAGCCGAAGAGCAGGAGCTGCACGATCGGCGAGGCGAAGATGATCCGCTTGGTGCGCGGGTCGCGGAAGAGCTGGCGCAGCTCCTTGCGCGCGAGGCGGCGGATGCGGAGCAGCTTGAGGCGGAAGCCGCTCACGCCGGGATCTCCTTCTTGAACGCGCGCACCGCGAGCGCGAGCCCGAGCGTAGCGAACGCGATCATCATGAGCGCCTGGGGCCACAGCGCCTCCAGCCCCACCCCCTTCAGGAAGATCCCGCGCGTGACGGTCACGAAGTAGCGCGCGGGCACGAGCAGCGTGACGCCCTGGAGGGGCAGCGGCATGCTCGCGATGTCGAACAGGAAGCCCGACAGCAGGAGCGACGGCAGGTAGGTGGCGATCAGCCCCATCTGCGTCGCCAGTACCTGCGACTTTACCGCGGCCGAGATGAAGATCCCGAAGCCCAGCGCGCCGGCCAGGAACAGGATCGTCAGGACGCCGAGCAGGAAGACGTCGCCGCGCAGCGGCGCCTGGAAGACGAGGAGGCCGGCGGCGACCGCGGCCGCGACATCGACCAGCCCGATCGCCAGGTAGGGGAGCAGCTTGCCGAGCACCACCTCGACCCGGCTCACGGGCGACGCCGCGAGCTGCTCCATGGTGCCGCGCTCCCACTCGCGCGCGATCGTGAGCGCGGTGAGCAGCGCCGCGATCACCGACATGATCACCGCGATCAGCGCGGGCACGATCATGTTCTTGCTCTCGAGGGTCGGGTTGTACCAGACGCGGGCCTGGGGGTCGATGGGGGGCGCGGAGGTCCGGCTCCCCGCCAGCCTCGCCCCGTAGCGCGCGACGATCGCGTCCGCGTAGCCCAGCGCGACGGTCGCGGTGTTGGCGTCGGCGCCGTCGAGCAGGAGCTGGACCCGCGCGTCCCCGGCCGCAGCGTCGCGCGCGAAACCGGGCGGGACCACGAGCGCCGCGCGCACGGCGCCGCTCACGAGCCCCGCCTCGACCTCTGCCTCCCGCGCCGGGCGATCGACCACCGTGAACAGGCCGCTCGCGGTGAACGCATCGACCAGCGCTCGGCTCTCCGCGGTGTGGTCGCGGTCGAGCACGGCGAGCGGCAGGTCCTCGATGTCCCAGTTGATCGCGTAGCCGAAGAAGATCAGCAGCAGCAGCGGCAGCCCGAACGCGAGGTACAGGCTGCGCCGGTCGCGGCGGACCTGGATCCACTCCTTGCGAGCGATGGCGAGGAGGCGGACGGGGTCGATGATGGTCACGGCGCGCGTCCCGTCCACCTGTCAGCCGGCCAGCAGCCCGACCGACCCCTCATAGGTCGGATGAAGGCCGCCGAGCAGTCGGCGGATCCGCTCAGGGCCATATATCTCGCCGCGCAGCACCACAGAGTGGATCCGGCGGAGGTTGCGGATGTCGATCGTGGGGTCGGCCCCGAGGAGGACGACGTCTGCCGCTTTGCCCTCTTCCAGGGTACCCAGCGAGTCGGCTGCGCCGAGCAGCTCGGCCGAGCGTCGCGTGGCGCTCTCGATCGCCTCCATAGGCGTCATCCCGATCCAGTCGACGAACAGCTCGATCTCCCGGTGGAGCGACCACC
>DATKDD010000132.1:0-4193 GCA_035512875.1 Gemmatimonadaceae bacterium
CCTGGTCACATCACGAATCGTGAGATCGCCGGTGACCCGGAAGCTCTTGCCCTCCTTGCCGGTTGCCCCTTCCACCTTGCGACTGCGAAACGTGATGTTGGGCCACTTCTCCACCTCGAAGAAGTCCGCGGAACGCAGATGCTTGTCGCGATCGCGCGACCGGGTATCGATGCTGGCCGTTTCAATGATCACCTCGGCCGACGATCGCGACGGGTCGCTCTCGTGCATCGTAATCGTGCCCTGAACATCGGCGAAGTGTCCTTTCACTGTGCTGATCATCAAGTGCTTCACCGCAAAGCCGACTTCGGAATGCGCGGAATCGATCGACCAGGTGCTGACGTCGGTGTAGGCTTGTGTGCTAGTCATGAGTTACTCCCAGCTTGGCGTGGCCTTCTCAGCTTTGATTCACCTCGATGAATCTTCGAATTGAGATATGTCGGTAACAAGAACCGTGCTCAGAATGCCATCAACGCCAGGGAACGCAGGGCGGTTCCGCAATCGAGTATTCCGCAGCGTCGGCGAGATCTCAGCGCATGGCCAGCAAGCGATCCGACAACCGAAGGGCCAGTGCAGCGATCGTCAGGACGGGATTCGCAAAACCGGAGGTAGGGAATACCGACGCGCCGGCGAGATGCAGATTATCCAGCTCGTGCACCCGGGCGTCGGAATCGACTACCCCGAACGCCGGATCGGCGTGCATGCGCGTGGTCCCCGCGTGGTGGTGGGCGTTCGGATCGAGCACGGCTGAACCCCTTTCAATGCTCCCCAGTCCGGAGCGCTCGAGCGCACTCGAGACAATAGCGCGGACGCGCTGACGAGAAGCCTCGTCGCGCGGCCGCCATCGCCAGTGTAACGCCGCCCGCGGAACATCCAGCGCGTCGCGCCGCGAGCTCAGCGTTAGGCGATTCTCCGGGTCCGGCGCCTGCTCCAGGTTGAGCAGCACGGAAAATCCGCTGACCACAGCGCCCGGCGCCGGATGGCGGGACCAGCCATGTCCACCGCGAGGCAACCAACGCTCCACCACCGGAAAACGCGCCAGTGGGCCGATCACCGAGCGTGCTCCACGCACGGCTGGCCGGATGAGCGGAAGCAGGGTCGCGGAGGCATTCAGTACCCCGTCGCCGCGCATCGTCTGCTCGGAAAGAGCCAGACGGCCCACCACCGGCACGATGCCTGCCCCATCGTGGACATCATAAAAGAGCAACCGCTCCAGGGCTCGCCGCGACGCGATGCGCAGCACGATGGACCTGTCGCGCGGATGCTCCATGAAGCACCGGCCCACCCAGCCGGTGCCATTGCCGAGCCCGTGGGGCCCAGTTCCGGAACACAGCAGCAGGCGGGCGTTCTCGATCGCGCCTGCCGCCAGCACGAACTGCGAGGCCGCGACATGCCACAGCCTGCCACCAGGCGATGCGACGTGGGCTCTCGAGACGCGGCGCCCGGCTGCGTTTACTTCTAAACGCTGAACGGTCGCTTGTGCGTGTAAACGTACGTTGCTCGCGCCATGCAGGGCGCGTAGCATTGGCTCAACCAGCGAAGCACGCGTACCAAACTGGTAGACGCGGGATTCGAGCTCCGGTGCAACGGTAGTGAGCGGCTCCCGTCCTTTCCCGTGCCAGTCAGCTGCATGATACGCGAAGCTTCCGAGTCCACAGATGGTTTGCGCCCGCCGGTAAAACGGCTCGAGGTCCTCATAGGTCATCGGCCATCCAGAGAGTGGATCCGCGACGCGCTGCGTGAAGTCGATTGGGTCGAGCGGTGTGTATTTGGCGCCCACGCCCCCGGGTATCCGGGTGTTCCACATCGACGTGGCTCCGCCCAGCTGGCGATACCGGGTTTCGCGCAGCCCAACATACGGATCGCCGCTGGTCTCGCCGTCGTTGAGTCCCTGAATCGTTTCGTCGGATTCGCGGCTTCCGCTCTCCAGCACGATCACATCGTACCCGCCTGCGGCAAGTGCCGTGGCGACGACGAGCCCTGCCGGCCCGGCACCGACTATGCACACGTCGGTTTCGAGAGTACCCCCGGCGCCGTGGGCGCCCATATCGAGCTCCATCCTTCTCCCTGTCGCTTCGCTGGGTCGCGGCGCGCTTCCATCCAGCGCGGAGTCGTAAGGCGGTGATTCACACGGAACCGCCCGAGATCACGGTAATCATCCCTACGCGCGCCGCGCAGGAACGGCGCGACTCCCTGCGGGGTGCCGTCGAGAGCGTGCTCTGCCAACAGCATGTCCGTGCGCGCGTGATCGTCGTTCTCAATGGCGCGCCCGATGATCCCGGCCTCGCCCGGGAGCTGCAGGATGACGCCCGCGTGCGACTGCTCACGAGGAGCGAAGCCAGCCTGCCCGCGGCGCTCCTGGAGGGCCTTCAGCACGTGCAGACTTCGTATTTCACTTCGCTCGACGATGACGATCACTTGCTGCCGGGCGCCCTCAAGTTGCGACACGCGGCGCTGGAGCGCCATCCCGACCTTCTCGTTGCCGTGACGAACGGATATCGGCGCGAAACCGCGGGCGACGTTTTGCACGTTGCACCCGGAACCGACATACAGAGCGATCCGTTGCGCGCGCTGCTCGAACGCAACTGGATGCTCCCCGGCGCGTGGCTCTGCCGCACTACGACCCAGACCCGGGGGCTCTTCACGGCTATGCCACGGCATCTGGAATGCACGTATCTTGGAGCTCGGTTTTCCGCCCTCGGAATGGTGTGGATCGAAACCCCTACCGTGGTCTATATCGTTGGATCTCCGCTCTCGGCGTCGAAATCCAGGGAGTACATCGATGAACAGGCCGACGCGCTGCGCCAGATCTGCGCGCTCGATCTACCCGCATTCGCCCGGCGCGAGTTCCGCAGGCGGATCGCCGCGGCACTGCACCGGTCGGCAAATGTGGCGTTGCGCGCCGGATCCAATCGCCAGGCATGGCGATGGCACCTCGCCACGCTGCGCGAGCCAACCGGCTGGCGATACCTGCCGTTCATGCGCCACCTGATCCGGGCGTCGATCACCCGTCACACATGAGCAGCACACCGCCGGCGCGCCTCGTTATGCTCGGCATCGATGCGGCGAGCCCTGATCTTCTCGAGCAATGGGCGAACGACGGCACGCTGCCAAACATCCGCGCGCTGATCGCCCGCGGCACCGTTGGTCGCACCGAGGGCGTAGCCGGATTCTTCGTGGGATCGACGTGGCCGTCCCTGTACACAGGAACCTCGCCTGCCAATCACGGCATTCACTATCTGCTGCAGCTCGTGCCCGGCAGCTATCGCATGCACTGGGTTGCGGAGGAGGAATTCGTGCGCCGGCCGGCATTCTGGACCACGCTGAGCCGCGCCGGCCAGCGAGTGGCGGTACTCGACGTTCCGCTCACGCGGCTGGAGCCGGAGCTGCGTGGTGTTCACGTCGTAGAATGGGGCGGCCATGATTCACTTTACGGTTTCAGGGCAGCGCCTGACGAGTTCGCTCGGGAGTTGCTCGAGCGTCATGGAAGTCACCCGCTAGGCGCCTCGTGCGACCGGTCGCGGCGCTCGTCGGAGGAGTACGGAGAGTTCATCGCCACACTGGAAGACGGCATTAGACGCAAAGCCGTCTGGACGCGGACGCTGCTCGCCAGTGGAGGGTGGGACTTGTTCATGCAGGTGTTCACCGAGTCGCATTGCGCAGGGCACCAGTGCTGGCACCTTCATGACGAGACGCATCCCGCACATGATCCCGGGTTCGTGGCAACCTACGGCGATCCTCTTCGGCGCATCTATCGGGCTATAGATTCGGCAATCGGCGATGTGCTTGCCGCCGCCGGCGACACTCAGGTCATCGTATTCTCCGCGCACGGCATGGCGCATCGCTACGGCGCGCAGTTCCTGCTCCGCGATGTTCTCGTCAGGCTCGGCGTTACTGCTCTTCCGGCGGAAAGCGGTGGTCACGCGGCCGGTGCCGGAACGATTCGGACGCTGGCGCGCAAAGGGTTGAACAGCCTCCCGCACGCGCTGCAGCAGCCGGTGCGCGCGGTCCGGCGCGCGCTCGGCGACAAAAGGCCTCGAAAGCCATCCACGACGCAGTTGGGCATCGATGCGAGCCGCAGCAGGTGTTTTCCCGTGGGGAACGGTCTCGCGGTGGGAGGGATTCGCCTCAACCTCGCGGGCCGCGAGCCGCGGGGCATGCTCGCCCCGGGCACCGAAGCCGACGCGTTCTGTGCA
>DATKDD010000133.1:0-2467 GCA_035512875.1 Gemmatimonadaceae bacterium
GCCGCGTTCATCGCGCTCGACGCCCGAACCGGCGCCGTACGGGCCCTCGTGGGCGGGCGGGACTTCGGCGACTCCAAGTTCAACCGGGCCACGCAAGCCTTGCGGCAGCCGGGATCGACCTTCAAGCCGATCGTCTATTCCGACGCCATCCGCAACGGCATTTCCGCCGGCTACATGCTGGACGATGCGCCGCTAGCCATACCGCTACCGGAGGGCGGCGAGTATTCGCCGCAGAACTACGATTCGAAGTTCGATGGCCCCATTCCGCTGCGTCGCGCACTATACCTGTCGCGCAATGTTCCCGCGGTGCGCATGGGGCGGGAACTGGGCGAGGGCAGCGTGATCGACATGGCGCGCCGGTTCGGGCTCACGACGCCGATCCCGGCAGTCCCATCAATCTCTCTCGGCGCTGCCGACGTTTATCCTATCGAGCTGGTGGCGGCCTACACCGCCTTCGCCACGCTGGGCGTCAGGTCGCAGCCGTACGCCATTCTGCGCGTCGAGAACGCGAACGGCGAAGTGCTCTGGCAGGCCAATCCTTCGCGGGCCACCGTGCTTGCGCCGCAGGAAGCCTGGCTAATGGTCGACATGCTTCAGGACGTCGTGCGCCGGGGCACCGCCTATGGCGCTGTGTGGGGGCAGGGGTTCCGGGTTCCCGCCGGCGGAAAGACCGGCACGACCAACGACGGTACCGACGTCTGGTTCGTCGGCTTTACGCCCGACCTCGTTTCGGGTGTCTGGATGGGCTTCGATGAGCCCAAGAAGATCAAGGCGAACGCGCAAGGCGGACAGCTGGCCGCGCCGGCCTGGACAGCGTTCATGACGGAGGTGTACCAGCGACGAGCCACGCCCCCCGCATGGGCGAGACCCGATGACGTTGTCGCGGTGGAGATCGATCGGTCGACGGGGTTGCTGCGCAATCCGTTCTGCCCGACCGACGTAGTGGGTTACGAGTACTTCATCGACGGCACGCAACCGATGCGCGAGTGCGATGAGCACTCGCCATTCACGATCTTCATTCCCGACAGCGGTCTCATCGCACCGATAGCGCCAGGTATGGAGGTCCCGCTGCCTCGTACCAAGACTGACACCACCCGCCCCCTCCCGAATCCGTTCCAGATTCCGTGACCGCCTGGCAACCGGTGGATTGTCATGCGCACACCACCTGGTCCGACGGGACGCTGGAAATGGGGGAGCTGGCCGAACGGGTGAGTGGGCTGGGCGTTCGGCCGGGAATCGCCGATCATGTTTCGTACGACGTGGCGTACAGCATCAAGTCGGTCGAGGCTGCGTATGCCTACATCGAGGCGCTGGAGCAGCATCCGGTGGCTCGTGGGGCCGAGTTCTGCTGGCATGACGAGCTCTGGCGCGAGTTACCCGCCGGGCTGTTCGCTCGTTTGACGCACCGGATAGGATCGCTGCACGGGGTTTTCCTGCCTGGCGGCGGTACATTCCACCTGTGGGACCGGGCGCTGCCTGACGGCCTTGCGCCTGACGAGTACATGGCGATCCACGTGGAAAACCTGGAACGATTCGCCATCGAGATGCCGGTCGACATACTGGCGCATCCGACGTTGGTAGCGCTGCCGCTGCGCGGCGTGCCGCCGGAGGTGCTGTGGACGGAGGAGTATGAGGAACGTGCGGCGCGTGCCCTCGCCGCCGCCGGCATCGCCTTCGAGCTTTCGTCCCGCTATCCGCCACACGAAAGATTCGTCCGATGCGCTCACGCGCACGGCGTGCGCTTCTCGCTCGGTTCCGATGGTCACACGTCCGAACAGGTGGGTGTGATCGATGGCCCCCGCGCGCTCGCCAATGCCGCCGGGGTCTCCGATGATGCGCTGTTCGATCCCTGGCGCGATGCGAGAGTTCGCTAGGCTCAGTGCGCCGCTACCACGCCCGCTGGATTCTCCCCGTTTCTTCACCACCGCTCAACGATGGTACGGTTGCGGTGCATGGAGAGCGCATAACGTATGTGGGTCCGCGCGCGGGCGCGCCTCCTGGCGAGGATCGGGAGCTCGGCGACGCACTGCTGCTCCCCGGCCTCGTCAATGCCCACACGCATCTCGAGCTGACCGCGCTGCGCGGATTTCTCGAGGAACTCGCCTTTCCCGACTGGGTCGCCGTGCTGCAGCGCGCGAAAGTCGCCGTGCTCGATTCGGATCGACTGCTCGATGCGGCGCGCGCCGGCATCGCCGAGGGGGTCAGCGCCGGCATTACCTGCTATGCCGATACCTGTGACTCCGGAGTCGCGCTCCGCGCCATGCGTGAGGCGGGAGTGCGCGGCATCATGTATCAGGAGGTTTTCGGTCCTCGGCCCGATCAGTGCAATGCCGCGATCGAGGAGCTCGCGCTCAAGATCGCGGCGCATCGCAGGGACGCTGATTCCCTGAGACTCATCGGCGTATCGCCGCATGCCCCCTACACGGTGAGTGATGCGCTGCTCGCCGCCGCTGCGCGTTATGCGAGA
>DATKDD010000134.1:0-3402 GCA_035512875.1 Gemmatimonadaceae bacterium
TAGCGGCGGGAGCCCTGGAGCTGAACGGCACTTACGGGCGGGATGCGACCAAGTATTACGCGACGTTGCCGTCATCCATGCTCGACCTCCTGCTCTTTTACCAGTCGCAGATGATGGGCGAAACGGCGGTGCGGATCACGCCGCGTCTGCTCGACAAGGAGCGTGGCATCGTCAAAAACGAGAACCGTGAGTACCAGGAGAATCTGTCGTTCGGCCGAGCGCCGCTGCTCCTTGCGCAGGCGACATATCCTCCCGGGCATCCGTATGCATCGGTGGGCCTCGGATCGCTGGCCGATCTCGATGCGGCCACGCCGGCGGATGCCCTCTCATGGCTGTCCACGTATTACTCGCCCACCAACGCGGTGCTCGTCGTCGCCGGGGATTTCGAAGCGGCTACGATCAGAGAGAAAATCGAGCGCTACTTTGGGGGCATTCCGCGCGGTCCGGTCCAATCCAGATCGCCGCCGCTTGTCGCCCGCGGGTCGGGCAGTCGGTCCCAGACCGTGCACGATCGCGTGTCGGGAGCGCGCTTTCACCGAGTGTGGAATGTCTCCGAGTGGGGATCCGCGGATGGCACATATCTCGAGCTTGCAGGCATGATCATGGGCGGCGGCGCTTCCTCCCGTTTGCATCAGCGTCTGGTACAGCGCGAGAACGTCGCCACGAGCGTTTCGGCATCCGTGAATCTTTTTCAACTCGGCGGTCAGTTCTCCATCGTGGTAACGCCGAAGCAGGAAAGTGACTTCCCCGCGATCTCGAGGGCGGTCGACGAAGAGATCGGTCGTTTTGTCGAGTACGGGCCTTCCCTTGTGGAACTGGCGCACGCCCGGCGCCGCCATGGGGCGAACTTCCTCCGCGGCATCGAACGGATCGGGTCCGAGCCGATAGGCGGGTTCCGTGGTCGCTCCGATCTGCTCGCCGAGAACGAAGTGCTCGGAGGGCGTGCCGACCATTTCATGACAGCGCTCGCTCGCGTCCGGAGCGCCAGCACGGCGGACTTGCAGGGCGCCGCGGCTCGGTGGCTCAAGGACGGCGCGTTTACTCTCGAGCTGCGACCTTTGCCGCCGCCGGACACGGGGCGCCTCGCGGCGAGCGTGGACAGGAACGATACACCCGCGCCGGAGCCATATCCGACGTTCAGGCCTTCCCCCGTGCGGCAACACAATCTCCCCAACGGACTGCGCGTGCTGCTGGTAGAGCGTGCAACGGTTCCTCTGGTCGAGCTTCGCCTGCGGGTAGGTACGGGATCGAATTCCGACCGGATTGGCGTGCCGGGCCGTGCGGAGTTGACAACGCAGCTGCTGTCCGAAGGTACGCCGCGGCGCAGCGCAATTCGCATCTCCGAGGAGGTTCTCGACATGGGCGCGCGCATCTCCGTCTCGGTCGACGACGATGCGTCCGTTGTGACGTTATCCGGCCCGGCCGACGAAATGCCGCGCATGCTCGACCTTCTCGCCGACCTGGTCAGGAACCCGGTATTCCCCGAGGAGGCTATCACGGTGAAACGTGCACAGCAGGCCGCGAGGCTCCGGAACGAGCGCGCCTCGGCGCCCACCCGGCCAACAGTGCTATTGCAGAGTCTGCTCCAAGGCTTGCCGGTGACAGTTGCCACGCCCGATCCCGCTCAACGGCCCGCCTCCGCTGATCGTGACGACCTCCTGTCGTTTTTCCGTGCATCGTTCAGGCCTGACAACGCCACGCTCGTAGTTGCCGGCGCGACGACGCTGGACGCGCTCGCGCCCCAGGTCGAGCTGGCTTTCGGTGGATGGAAGGGAGCGGCGGCGCCGTTGCTTGCGGCAGAGAGACCGTCGACGCCGGGCAGTCCGCCTGTGGTTTATCTGATCGACATTCCCGGCTCGACCCAGTCGGTCATCGCCGCGGGTCACCTGACGCTCGCGGCGGGCGATCCGGACTTCGACATCATGCGTATCATCGCGACTATCCTGCGGTTCCGCCTGACCGCGAACCTGCGAGAGGCGAAGCAATGGTCCTATGCTCCATATGCGGATCTCGGATCGGGGGCCAGAGGACGGCGGATTTTCGCCGCCGTAGCTTCGGTGCAGCAGGACAGGACGGCGGAGGCGATGCTGGAGATATTGCACGAGCTCCGCGGGCTGACGGGACCGCGTCCGCCTACGCCTGAAGAGGTCGAGCGCGCGAAAACATCGGAGCTGCGGCTTCTAGTGGTTTATTCACAGACGAACGCTTTGACAGCACAATGGGTGGACGAAGCGTCACGCATCGCTACCGGCGAGATCCCCGCCTTCGACATGATTGCCCGGCGCCTCGCGGTGATCGGATCGGACGAAGTTTCACGCGTTGCCGCGCGTCTGATTCAGCCGGAACGTCTGGCGTGGCTCGTAATCGGTGATCAACGGCAGATTGCGGAAAGCGTGGGGGCGCTGGGACTCGGCGAGCTTCGCGAAATCGCCACCGACGGCTCGTTGGCTCGGCGCGTTCGCTAGCGGGCTAGCGGGGGTTTCCCGAATCACGAGCGACAGCACGGCTAAGTCGTTGGTATGCGTCCAGATGCTTGCGTGGCGATGTATATACTAACGCTACGTCGGGATGCCCAGGGCGTCGGTGAGGCGGGCGTGGAGGGGCGAGAGCGTTTCGAGTTGGTGCGTGCGGCGCAGTCGGCCACGAGCGATTGGGCGCGCGACCGTCACGCGCCGGATGGTGGCGAGCTGATCGAAGAGCGCATCGACGCTCCCCACGTAGCCGGCGTCGCGCACGGCCGTGAGGTGCACGAGCGTCGCGAGCAGGTACGCGACGACGCAGAGGAAGGCGTACATGTGGAGCTTCTGATCCGTCCAGTGATACTGCGGGCGGAGCGCAAGCCGGAGCGGATCTTTGAGCGTGCGGAAGACGCCCTCGATCACGGCTTGGCCGCGGTAGGCGCCAATGATATCGGCGGTCGTCCAGTCGTGCTGATCGGTCATGAGGACGAGCCGTCCGAACCACTCACGCTCGAGGCGATCGAGCGCGGCGTGGTCCACCGAGTAGGCGAGCCGTAGCGTCTTCCCACTCGAGGGCCAACCCGAACGTCGCCGTCGCGTGGCTGCTGATTCGGATGGTCGGCATTCTCGACACTAAGCCTCATCGCTTGTTCGACTTCCATATGCTTCACCGGGACGACTAGCCTTGCCGACGAACCAGCTTCGTCGCGTGTCATGCGTGTGAGCACGCACGCCGGTGCGGCTTCGTTCGCCGGCGATCACCGAAAACTGTGGCGCAGCCACCCACCACCACATAAATTGTCCCACACAGAAATCCTGAGCCGCGTCCCGCCCCTGCCCGGACGACGCGACTCGAAGCTGCCGCTGTGCGGTGGCTGTTCAACAGAACGCTACAGAAGCATCGCCGAATATCCCCGGCTCCGAGCCGCGCGTGAAAACCACC
>DATKDD010000135.1:0-7180 GCA_035512875.1 Gemmatimonadaceae bacterium
AAAGAACGCGAACAGCGTCGGCGAGATACTGGCCCCATATTCGAGCCTCTTGCTCTGACGAACGTACTCGCCCCCGCTGAGCTGGGTGCGCATCAGGAAGGGCGCGGAGCGATCCACGTTCACAATGCCGACCGTCGGCGTGAGATTCAGCGTCGACCGGAAAAGCGACGGCAGCGCGATCCCCGTTTCCCAATTGATGTCCGTTCGGAACGTCTGGTTGTAGACGCGCCGCACCGAACGCGACGTGTCGTTCACATCCGGATACACCGTGAACGCCTGCGGAAAATCCACCTCGGTGTCCTGAATGTTGATGGTGTTCCGCCAGTCGAATCCGAAAAGGCGCAGCGGCGTATCCAGACGCACTCCGCTGGTTCGCTGGTCCCGGTCACGCCGCAGGCTGTCGAGCGTCCCATCGGGCCGCGTGAAGTACTGAAACGCCAGCTGCGCCCCGCCACCGTCGAAGTTGAACGTCTGGCTGTTGGTCGCCGAGAAGCCCGGTGACCACACGAGCCATTCGGCGATCTCGATAGGCTTGGTACTCAGCGTGACGTTCGGGAAGTTTTGCTGAACCTGGTCGCGTCCCGGATACTGTGTGCGCGATCCACCTATGGTGACGTTCGCCGGACCGAGCCCCTGCTGAAAGGAGAGTTGCGAGGATATCGTGGCCAGCGCCGCCGCCACGTTGAACGCCTGCTGGCTCTGCAGCCGCGTGCTGGTGACGTAGTTGATGTTGGTGTTCACCCTGCTGCGCTGCGAGAAATCCTGTGAATGCCCCCACGAGACTTTGGAGTTGGTGAGCCCGTGATCCCAATTCTCGTGCGACAGCGCAACGCGGCCGGAGAGAAAACGGTCGAGCCACCTGTACCGCCATTCGCCGTTGTACCGCTTCCACCCGGGATCCTGCAGGGTACCCTTGGCGCCGCTTCGCCAGTCGAACGAAACCTGCGCATCCATGTAATCGCTGAGCGCGAAGTAATAACCGATGTTCTCTATTTGCCGCCGGTAGCCTGACGTATTCCGCAGGATATCGCTGAATCCGAGCCGCGGCGAGAGAATGCCGCTGCGCCGGCCGGAGCGCAGATCCTGGAAAATGAACGGCAGCCAGAACACCGGAACGTCGGCGACGTACATGACCGCCGGACGCGCGACGAGGAGGCGCCGTTGAATGACCTTGACGTTGCCGGACTTGAAGTGGTAGTGCGGCACTTCGAGATCGCAGCTCGTAATGACCCCGCTGTGCGCGTAGAACGTGCGCCGTGCAGGATCGTCGGCTACGCTGTCGAGCTTGAAGCCGCTCTGATCGCCGCAGACGAACCAGCGTACGCCGGTCTCTTCGACCGAGGTGCACAGCCCCATCACCAGACCTTCGCGCGCAGCCATGTCGTACTCCAGCCGGCCTTGCGCGATCAGATCGGCGCGGCCCTGCGACGGATCGCGCAGCACGGCCGGATAGCCGTAGGCGATGATGACCCTCGTCGAATCGTTCAGGCGCACGGAGTCGCCGACCAGGATCGTCCCATCACGATCGATCGCCGCGCTTTCGAGCAGCCCGATCTCTCGCTGGATGGGATCGAATACCACCCTGCTGCCCTGATAGCGCGTCACGGAATATC
The DNA here is from genome assembly GCA_035512875.1 of Gemmatimonadaceae bacterium. Taxonomy (GTDB): domain Bacteria; phylum Gemmatimonadota; class Gemmatimonadetes; order Gemmatimonadales; family Gemmatimonadaceae; genus JALZIF01. The sequence goes on from DATKDD010000135.1 coordinate 1,614, forward strand.
CTGCCCGCTGGAGGAGTGCGGCCATGACGGAGTCCTCCGGCGCCCAGTTCACCAACACGCCCTGCGTAGTGTCCGCGGCGGGATTCAGCGGGGCGCCCAGGGAGTCCCGCACGGGCGGCCGTCGCTCGACCTGTGCTCCGGCGTGGTGAGGGGCGAAGAGCGCGATCGCGCAGCCGAGCACGGCCGGCAGCCTGACGACTCGTCTCATACCATCAGGCTCCGCGGCGCCGATGCGTCATCATCCTCGGATTCTCTGGCCCGCTCGGCCGCATCTTCGGCCGCCTCACGCGCAATGCGCCGCGCCCGGCGCCGGTCGATGAGCGTTGCCAGAACGATGCTGAACTCGAAGAGCAGATACAGGGGCAGGGCGAGCGCGAGCATCGACATGACATCCCCGCCCGGCGTGATCAGCGCACCGCCCACGAAGCACAGTACCACTGCGTGCCGGCGATAACGCTGCAGCGTTTTCGCCGAGATTATTCCAAGCGAGCTGAGGGCGACGATGACGATCGGGAGCTCGAAAGTCACGCCAAAGGCGAGCGACATGCTGATGGCGAAGCCGAAATAGTCGGACGCCTTGATCATCGATTCCAGTGATTCCGTCTGCAGCCCCAACAGGAAGCCAAGGGTCAGCGGCAGCACCACGAAATAGGCCAGCGCCACTCCACCGGCGAAGAGGAACGTGGCACCTGCCAGCACCGGTATCACCACCTTCTTTTCGTGCTTGTACAGCGCGGGCGATACGAATCCCCATACCTGATAGGCAATCACGGGGAGCGCGAAGATCATCCCGATGAGCAGCGACGCCTTCATCGTAATGCCGAACGGCTCGCCGGGGTGGGTGAAGACGAGCTTCTGTCCCTGCATGAATGGGGTGATCGGGCGCGCGAGCAACCCGATCACATCGAACTTGATGACGAGAAAGAATCCGATGATTACCCCGATCGCCAGCGCCAGCAGTGACCAGAGAATGCGCCACCGGAGCTCCTCGAGATGTTCGAGGAAGGGCATTTCGGCGCTACTCGACCGCTTCACCTGCCCTCCCGATGCGGCTCAGGGAAGTGTGCGGAGGCGCTCTCGAGCCAACGCAGCCTCGTCCGATCGCGGATAACGCGTGATCAGATCGTTGAACATCACCTTGGCAGCCTCCGCATCGTTGGCGGACACTCTGGCCAGCGCCTGCTTGAACAGCGCCGTCGGCGCACGCGGCGACTCCGGGTAAATGATTACCACGACCCCATAGACGGAATCCGCCAACGCCGGCTGATTCTCGGCGGCGTAGGCCTCGGCGAGATAAAACTGCGCGTCGTCGGCCAGATCGCTCGTGGGATGCTTGGTCAGGAGCTCCTGAAACGCGAGCCTTGCCGTAGCCGCACTGCCACGCCGAAGCTGATCGAGGGCAAGCTGAAAGAGCGTGTTAGGCCCGGGCTCGACCGATGCGGCCGGGGCGGTCGCGGGTGCGGCCCCGGTGAGACGCGCGCCGCCAGTGTCAGTCGCGGTGGGCGGCGGCGCAACGTCCAGGCGCTGCTCCAGACTCGCGCGTACCTCCTGCAGCCGTCGCTGACTCTGACCGGTGAGCTCCTGTATCGTCACCAGCTGCTGCGCGATCTCGAACAGCTCGCCGCGCACGCTGCCCTGCCACGACGTAAGGCGGCCGCTCAGAATCTTTACCGAATCGTTCATCGTGGAAACTGCCGAGATCATCTGCTGAATCTGCTCGTTCAGCAGCGAATCGGAGCGCAGTCGCTCAGCTCGCGTTTCGCGGAGACTCAGGTCGAGCGCCCTCACATCCTCGCGTGTGGCGAAGCAGGCACCGGTCGTCAGAATGACGACCGGTACCAGGGCGAGGTGTCGCCGCTTCATTCGCTCGGCGACGTCAACTGATCGCCGCCGCCAATGATTTCGAACTCGTCACGGCGATTCTGCGAGTACGCCGACTCGTCCATGCCCTGTACGGCCGGCCGTTCCTCGCCGTAGCTGATCACTTCGATTCGATTGTCGGCGATGCCGCGCTGCGTGAGGTAACGCTTTGCCGCGGAGGCGCGGCGCTGTCCCAACGCCAGGTTGTATTCATCCGAGCCGCGCTCGTCTGCATGACCCGCGACTCGAATTCGCAATGCGGCGTTGGCGTTCAGGATGCGCAGCTTTTCCTCCAGCCGGGCAGTTGCATCCGCGCTCAAAGCGTCGCTGTCGAAGTCGAAATAGACAGGCGCCATGATCGTGTTGCGCAACGCCGCCATCCGTGCCTCCTCGGCGCGCCGTGCTTCTTCGGCGGCGAGATTGGCGCGGTTGATCGAGTCCAGCCTTGCGCGCTCGCGAGCGGCGGCATCGGCGGCGGCACGATTGGCGGCGTCGATGCTGTCCTGGTTCACCGTCGGCGTGGGCGGCAGCTCCGGCTCCTGCTGGCGCCGGCACGCTGAGCCTGCCAGGATGACGACGGCGAGCGACAGCACAGGGATGAGACGAGACGTGCGGGTCATTGCTTTCTCCGGTCGGGGGTGGTGCATGGAAGAATGCCAGCCTTACGAAGTTGGGGGCAGTATGCGGGACCACGCTGCCAGTCGGCTGCCACCCTGACGGGTAAGCTGCCGGGCGCGGCCTGTTTCCGCATCGAGGATCCATAGCTGCTGGATACCCGAGCGAGTGGATGTGAACACGAGATGTCGCCCGTCAGGCGCCCACGAAGGATCTTCGTTCACTCCTTCGCTCGTCAGTTGGCGCATGGAACGGTCACGCAGGTTGATTGTCATGATTTGAAAGCGTCCGCCTACTCTGGACTGAAAAGCGATCAGCCGCCCGTCAGGCGACCACGAGGGACTCGATCGATAACTCTGGTCTCCGATGTTGAAAGGCGTCAGCAACTCGGCGTTCGCGCCGTCCAGATCGACGGTGTAGATCTCCGGATGCCCGGATCGCCCCGATGTGAACGCGACCCTGCGGCCATCCGGGCTGAACGAAGGCGAGGTGTTGTCCGTCCCCCGTCCCACCGTAATGCGCCGCGGCTCACCGCCTTCCACACCGGCAATGAACAGATCCGTGCCGCTTTCCTCGCCGTGCGCGTACACGATGGAATCACCGCCCGGCGTCCATTCCGGAGTAATATTGAGCCCACGCGTGGTTCCGGACAACCGCCGTTCGCGGTTTGTCGCGAGGTCGAGCACGCGAATCTCGATGCCCCTTTCCCCGAACATGCTGTATGCGACGGCATCCCCGTTCGGGTGCCAGTTGGGGGAAAGAGCACCTCCAGCCGGACTCACCGGGCGGTCCATGGCCCCGTCGCTGTCGACCACGTGTATGCGGCCGCCGCGCACGAAGGCGATGCGCGTCTGCGAGATACCGCGCGTTCCGGTGATCCACCGCTCGATCTCGTCCGACACGCCATGCATGGACATGCGCCATTCGCCGCTCAACGGTTCGCCTGAGAGGGGAAAGTCGCGCGCGGCGGCCAGCTCCCGTCCCTGCACATCGTGGAGCCGCACCCGAATACCGTTAGGCAGCATGTCCGCGTGCAGCACGCCGCCGGCGCCGAGCCGCTGCCAGAGCTCGTAGTTCGGCGGCCGGCCGGCCTGCCCCAGTGCGGCGGCGAACGCCACCGCGCCGGCGCCGGTCGTGACTCGCATCCGGTCGCCGTTCTCAAGGTCGCGCGCAATCATCGCCTGCGCGCTGTCACCCTCCGCACCGCCCACCTGCAGCACCACCACTGTCGGCTGCACGCCGGCCTGATACGTAAGCCCAATGCGCACCTGAGTCGTATCCTGTGCGCCGAGCGGCGCCCCCAGGCAGGCAAGCGCCATCAACACAGCTCTCATATGCTTCACAATACTCAACGTATGGTTCGAGGATCGAAGCTGAAGACGACCGTCAGCACGTCGTTCCCGTACCCCTGGGGCAGAGGGCCGAACGCCTTCACGTTCCCCGCCTGCTCGATCGCTCCCTGAGCCTCGAGGTCGAATGCGAAAGCTCCCGACCGGGTCATGAACTGCACGATCTCAGCCGAGCCATCGCGCCGAATGAGGAACTTCACCTCGGCCCGCAGATCGGCATTACCTGGCGGTTCGAACCGCAGAGCGATCTGGCGGACGATATTTTCGAGGTACCCGGGGAACGGGAACTCGATCCCCTCGGTGCGAACGTTCGCTACGTCGCTTCCGCGTCCTCCCTCGGGACCGCCACCCGCCGCCGGCGCCGGGTCGCGGCGGGCCGGCGTCTGCGCCTGCGGAGTCGTAGGGGTAGCCGGTGCAGGAGCACGTCGCTGCGGGGGCTGCGCCGTGGGTGGCGGCGGCATCTGATCGGTTATGAGCTGCTCAGGCCGCTGAGGCGGCGTCTGTTCGGCGGGCGTTGGGGGCGGATCTGCCTGCGGCGGCCGCACTTCTCCCACAGCACGCGGCCCGGGCGGGGCGGCAACGAGATCCACCCGATACGCCGGCGCCATCATGCGCGGCGCGTCCGGACGTGCGACGAACATTCCCGCCAGGAGGAGCACGTGTAGCGCTGCGGAGAAGCCGAACGGTCCGGCTCCGAGCGCGCCGCCTGACGAGCGGCGCACGGTCATCAGCGCACTACCTCCGGTTCCGCGACCAGCCCAACGTCCCCTACCCCGGCCGCGCGCATGGTCGCCAGCACCCTGACGACGGTGCCATACGGCACCGCTTCATCCGCACGCAGGTAGATGCCGCCCTCACGCCCACGCTGCGCCACCAGGGCGGAAAAGCTCGCGGTGAACTCGTCGAGGCTGAGCCGGGTCTGGTCGACGAAGATCTCGCCCTGCCGGTTGACCGTCACGACGACGCCGCTTCGTGCCTCGAGGGGCCGGGCCTCCGCCCGCGGCAGCGCCACATCCACCCCGCCCTGCATCATCGGCGCCGTGATCATGAATATCACCATGAGGAGCATCATCACATCGATGAGGCTCACCACGTTGATGTCCGCATTGAGCGGCAGGCCGCCGCGTTTTCTATGTCTGGGCATGGGTGCTCGATTTGGTTGCGCTATTCGGAGCTGGGTCGGTGTGAAGTCAGGAACTAGGAATTAGGAATTAGGAATTAGGGGTCGTGTGCGTCGATTGAAATGCGAACGGTGGAAGGAATCGGGATATTCCGAAACGCATCGGTGTTCATGCCATAGCGAGATCCCCGTTGCCACTACCACAAATTCGACGCTCACGACCCCTAGTTCCTAATTCCTAGTTCCTAATTCCTGACTTCATCCCCGCCCCTCAAATCCTTCCCTCTCTAACCATCAACGCGATCAGCTCCGATCCGAAGTTCTCCAGTTCGCTCTCCAGGCGGTTCACCTGGCTGGCGAAGATGTTGTACCCGAAAATGGCCGGAATGGCCACTGCGAGCGCGGCGGCGGTGGCGATAAGCGCTTCGGCGACGCCGGGAGCGACCGCGCTCAGATTTCCAGAGCCGCTGACGGCTATGCCGACGAAGGCATCGATCACCCCCAGCACCGTGCCGAGCAGTCCGATCAGCGGGCTGGATGTTCCGATCACCGCCAACCATGGGATGTACTGGCCGAAGCGGTCGCGCTCTCCGGCCGTTTCGGAATCGAGCACCAGCCGCAAC